>PWQB01000282.1 GCA_003556955.1 Nostocaceae cyanobacterium CSSed10_463m | reverse complement strand
AGAAACCTGTTTAAAATCGACCATTGATCTAATGTAACGTTAGCTGATACTAGCGGCTACTTTAGTTTCCAAGTCTTGGAATAAAGGTGTACTTAAATATCGTTCGCCAAAACTAGGCTGAATCATTACTATTAAGTGTCCCTCATTTTCTGGACGTTGGGCTACACGAATTGCTGCACATAGGGCTGCACCAGTGGAAATACCAGATAGTAGCCCTTCTTCTCTAGCTAAACGCCGACTGTATGCGATCGCTTCGTCGTCACTAACGGTTATTACTTCATCAATCAATTCTACTTTGAGGACTTGAGGTACAAATCCAGCCCCAATTCCTTGAATTTTATGGGGGCCTGGTCGTCCTCCTGATAGAACTGGGCTATTGGTTGGTTCTACTGCGATCGCTTGAAAACTGGGTTTACGGGCTTTGAGAATTTCCGCTACACCAGTAATCGTACCACCAGTACCCACACCCGCCACAATCATATCTACCTGACCATCAGTATCCTGCCAAATTTCCTCAGCTGTAGTTTCCCGATGCACTTTGGCATTGGCTGGATTGCGGAACTGTTGCAACATATAAGTATGTGGCGTAGTGTCAACTATTTCCTGAGCGCGGCGAATTGCGCCACTCATACCTTCAATTCCCGGTGTGAGTTCTAATTCTGCCCCATAAGCCCGCAACATCGCCCGACGTTCCCCACTCATGGTTTCTGGCATTGTCAAAATTAACCGATAACCCTTAGCGGCTGCGGCCATAGCTAGAGCAATACCTGTATTTCCCGATGTGGGTTCTACCAATACGGTTTTTCCCGGAGTAATCAACTTCTCTGCTTCTGCGGCGTTGATCATGCTGACCCCAATCCGGTCTTTGACTGATGCCGATGGGTTCATGCTTTCCAGTTTCACAAGTATTTGAGCCACACATCCTTCAGCTTGGGGGATACGGTTCAGCTGTACTAGGGGTGTCCGACCAACAAGTTCTGTAATGTTACGTGCAGTGTTCATAATTTTTCCTTATCTATTTAGTTCTCAGCCAACAATCAAAAATACTTGGGACTAAATGTAATACATAATATCCAATTGCCGACGGGAATCTCTTTTTTCACAAAGATCCTGAAGCGTATACTTTTGTAAAACTAAGTTTGCCGCCTGACACGCTTCTTGCCAGATTTCTTTAATCACAGCAGTATCTATACTTTTGGGATTAGTGTCTTCTTCACAGGTTCGCACATCTAATCCTTCTAAACATTCTAAAACATCGAAGACCGTAATTTTCCAAGGTTCGCGGGTCAAAAAATAACCACCTTTGGAACCGCGTTGACTTTTGACTATACCTCCGCGTCGCAAGGTAGCCAGTAGCTGTTCTAAATAGCGGTCGGGGATGTTTTGTTGGGCAGCGATTTGGCGAATTTGCATTGGTTCGCCGCTTTGATAATGAGTTGCCATTTCGATTAAGGCGAGAATGGCGTATTCAGATTTACAGGATAGTTCCACAAGCAGCAATATGAGTAAGGGATCAAGAAAAAGTCTTCACTTTGTCTAGTATACTCCGGTTCTCCACTGGGGTTTGTTATTTAGTGCTTGCTGAAAAAGTGAAGTTATTTGTGAGGATAGGGAATAGGGAACAGGGAACAGGGAACAGGGAACGGTTTCAGTGATCTGTCATCCCCAAATTTTTTGATTTATTCAACCCAAAATTCACACTTTTGATGGTACACCCTTCAAAAACCGTATGGCTCTAAGCGCAGCTATGCCGTCAGGCTTTACGCCACGCTACGCTATCGGCTGACGTTCACGGCGAAGCCTTGCACCTACTTTCGGGTTTATCAGCCTCAAACCTTTGATTTATCTGGGTTTTATATTTACAGGACTTACGTAACCCTAATGTATTTTCGTCATTGCGACCGTAGAGAAGCAATCTCAAAGCCTTAATTTTCGTAGCGAGTGCGTAAGTCCTAATTTATTCAGCAAGCCCTATTTACTGCGACTGACAGCAAAAAGCCCCGCATGATAGCGGGGCGTAATAAAGTTTAAGTTTCAAATCTTCGTCAGATTTTCAATACTCTAGAAGGTGAAGGTTGTTCTGAGAGTACCGATGAATGCATCATTGTTGTTGCTGTTTTGTCCAGGGTTGGTTACCCAGATTACACCAGGAGTAACTGAGACGTTATCAGAAACGCGATACTTGTAGAAACCTTCAACTTGGTATGGAACTTTGTTAGAACCAGCTACTACACCGCGTGCGTAGGGTTGAGCGCCTGCGAAAACACCCAAGACGTTACCTCTTTTACCAAAGTCAGGTAAGGCTACGCCAACACCGTAAGTCCAAACTTCTCTATCATCACCTATACCAAACCCTGTCACATCGCTATAAGATACAAAGCCACTGACTGACAGTCTTTCGCTGGGTCGGAAAGCAGCTGAGAGACCATAAGAGTTGGTTGAAGAGGCGTTTGGTAGAAAGTTAGCTATTTGAGTACCTACGACAGGATTGCCAGCAGCAGTACCTGCGTCAAATAAATTACTACCTGCACCATGATAGCCGTGAACGTAGGTTGCAGCTAGTGCCAAGCGCTGACCAACGTTAAAGTTCAACTGTCCTAGAGCAGCATAGTTACCTTGGAAGATACCACCACCAGGAGTTGGATCACTAGCTTCTGATGCCAAGTAACCTACAGTTACTGAGCTAGGTCTGAGGATACCGCCACCTTGACCAAAGGGTAAGGTAAAGGCAATACCTGCACCACCACCGATGCGATAGATAGGATTTTGAGAAGCAAAGCTAGTTAAAGCACCGTTACCGCCATCAGTTCCGTCAGCAAAATGAGGGTTGTTAACAGCTGCGTAATGGCTGTGTTTACCACCGTTAGCTGCTAGGTAAAGTTGGGCTGGTCCAAAAGGAGCTTCATAGGTCAGTCGGTCTATCTCAACGTTGTTGCCACCAATACCATTACCAATGTTAAAGGTTTGCAGACCTTCAGCACCATTGCCAGTACCCAGGTCAAAGGGAGTTGCATTACCAGAGGCCAAACGGGTAGTCAACACGTCCCGACCGGTGAAGCTGCTTTGCAAGCCTAAACGGACTCTGTTTTGGAAAACAGCATTATTGTTGCTACCAGCTGTATCACCAAAGGCATCGGTCAGAGCAAAAATTGCTTCCCCAGCCAACTTGGTGGTTGTGGAGAACTGATTGGCTTCCAACTCAGCAGTCCGTGCTTCTAGGGAATCTACACGACCGCGTAGAGTTGCCAATTCTGCGGAAAATTCTTCTTGTAAACGCTGTAAGGTAGCTAAATCTTGTCTGGTCACCATATCAGCTGTTGCTGTGGCGATCAATTCGTTCACTCTATCCAAACAAGCATTTAAACCAGCAGCAAATTCAAACCGGGTTAAAGCTCTGTTACCGCGATAAGTCGCATTTGGATAACCAGCAATACAACCGTAGCGCTCAACTAAGGACTGCAACGCTTGGAATGCCCAGTCTGTTGGTTGTACGTCAGAAAACTGGGAAACCGATGTTACTTGAGACAGAGTAGTATTTTGTCTGCCTTCGCTACTGTAGCTATTGACTTGGCTAATAATAACTTGATTATCGTTAGCTGCTTGAGCAAACAGTTCTGGCTGTTGAGCAACTTCAGTAGCGGCTGTTGGTTCAGTTACCGAGACTTCTGTGCTTGTACTTGAAGCTGCAATTGCTGCGGATGAAACCAACAACGTTGCTCCGAGAACTGCGGGGCTAACCACCAAGGATTTCCACAATATATTTGACATTTTCACTTTTTCCTCACACCTTGTATAGATAATTGTTGTCGTTGCACTTACTCTCAAGAATCCAACAATTATTGAACTCTATTGATGAGGCATAATTGCCACTACTACAATTTTAGTTTTTGCCAGGCTAATAACTGATTAACTTAAATTTTAAATTAATGCGATTAACTAATGCAAAAACACAGCTTTATAGCATACCATTATAAGGCATCTGAAGTATATGGCAATAGATTAGCAGCTAGCTTAATTGACTTTTAGATGCAATCATCTTGCAATAGGGAAGACGGTTCAATAGTTGAGATGTTCCCCATCTGGCTAAATTATTGTTATTGCTCATAAATTAGGGCTTCTCAGCTACCAATCTTTAGCTGATTTGGGAAATTGTTTGAGCTAAATCAAAATCATTTTGGGTTAACCCACCAGCATCATGTGTTGTCAGACTAATCTTGACTTTGTTATAAGAAATTTCTATGTCTGGATGATGTTGGGACGATTCCGCAGGTTCTACTAGCTTATTGACAAATTCAATGGCGGCGATAAAATCCTTAAATTTGCGGTTTGTTTGCAACTGGGAACCCTGAACTTCCCAACCTGGCAAAAGGCTTACCCGTGATTGAATTTCTGCATCAGTCAGTAGTTGCGCCATATTAAAAATTCCTGTTTACGTCTTTTTTATAAGGGATATGTTGAAAACCCTGTGACTTTAGTCCAGGGATGAAAACTATTTGGTAGGCTCTAGCCTACCAGGTATGGTAAAATTGTGCTATTTTCGACGTGAGTAGGAATAACCACAGCGCATTGAACAATTCTAGTAGGGGTGAAACTCCCGCACAGTAAGTCAGCCGTGTTAATCGTCGCCTATACCACTGGCAAATAATAGCAGAATTGGGAGCGTTCTTAACTTGTGAAATATGTGGACTCTGAAAGGGAAACTAGAAAAGACTAGGTAACGTCACAGCTAGACTTGCGTTAGTTTAGCCAAGTACGGTAGGGGACGTTTGACTGTCCCGCAAGGTTAATCCCTTGGAAGATAACTGTGGAGAATGATGGCATTGGCTCCTCATTCGGAACAACAGTTTGAATCATCGCGACTTTAGTCAGGTGAGAGTCAACCCAGAATATCCCGTCATTTATGAGGGGGAGTATGTCAAGGATAAAAAACATTGCTAATTCCAAAGATACCCATAAAAAACTATCCGCTCTGATTTAGATCAGTTGATCCAATCTCAGAGCGGTCTAGCGGGTCTTCAGGTTGCAACCAGACTGCCGGAAGGAACTCCGAACTCTAGCCTAGCTACTTGAGCTAACTTAGTCTCACTGGGAAACTAAGGCTAACTTTTAGAGAACAGCCCCGGCACACAGCCGGCTAACTGCAACCTGATGACCCATGCTTATACTACTTTCTATCATGGGCATCACCTCCTTGTTGCCTAAGTGGTCTTAGTTTCAAAAGGGCAGAGCATTTTGCTCCGGGTTATTAACCTGAAATCAATATAACACAGAAATTTTCGATCAAGAACCCCCTGCCACAAGACAGGGGTTAAAAGAAAAATCAGGAATGAGATTTTTATCTTAGAGAGCGTTACCGCGAGGTAGAACTTCCTCTGGGAAGACAAACTGTTTGTGTGGTTGGTCTTGAGGAGCCATCCAAGCGCGGATACCTTCGTTCAACAAAATGTTTTTGGTGTAGAAAGTTTCAAACTCTGGTTCTTCTGCTGCCCGTAATTCTTGGGAAACGAAGTCATAAGCCCGTAGGTTTAGTGCTAAACCAACAATCCCAATTGATGCCATCCATAAGCCAGTGACTGGCACAAATAGCATGAAGAAGTGTAACCAACGTTTGTTGGAGAAGGCAATCCCGAAAATCTGTGACCAGAAACGGTTTGCTGTCACCATTGAGTAGGTTTCTTCAGCTTGGGTGGGGT
>PWQB01000449.1 GCA_003556955.1 Nostocaceae cyanobacterium CSSed10_463m | reverse complement strand
GGAGTCAGTGCTATATCATCTTCATAAACAACGGCGTAGTTATTTGGTGGTATTTGTAATCGGTCTTGTTGATACTCTACAGCCGCAAAACTTCTGTTACCTCTGTATTCTTCGTAGTTACCTCTATCAGCAGGAGGAATACTATTATCTGTAGTTGGATCAGATGTAATGGGAACTGTAGCTGTATAAACAAAAAACGATTTCTTTAACTCGTTATTTTGCTTAACCCAACCCGTATTACCGACTAAAATAGCGCTGGTATTAGCACCACAATTAGAATCCAAAGTACCCTGTACCATTGGTGGGGTTCTGGCTTCTAAAGGAGTTCTGGCACGGCTATATTTATCACCAGTGACTGGAGGAGTTTTAAAGTAAATTCCATACAGGGTGAAACTATCAAATTTGCCGTTATTGTCGGTATCAACAGGAAATCTCCAGGCGGTTTCTAATTCATCTGCGACACCATTATTTGTATATGTCAGTTTTAGTGGTATTTCGTCACCAAAAGTATATTCGGGTAAGTTACCTTGCAAGAGATTGTAAAGTGCATCATCGGTTGGTGTAGCCCGTGGTAAGCGTCTGTCTTGAAAGAGCTTATTTAATTTTGCCCGACCTCTATCAATAGCTGGAGTTGCAGCACTCAACGCAGCTTCATTCACACGCACATTACTGGCATTTTGAGCGCGGTCAAATGACCGATACATAATTGCAGTGGTCATAAGAACAACCACTATTGATACCATTGCCACTGTTGGCAACACAAAACCAGCATTTGCAGAACTTCCTTGTCTTTTGGTAACAAATAAAGTTCGCAGTAGCCAAACAAGTTTCTTTTTAATTGCAGAGATAAAATTCCTGCTAATTCGGTGAATATTTCTATTTATTATCTTGACTAGACGGCTTTTTCTAGACATGGCTGCTTTCCTGTCAAGCGATGTTTACGGTTAATTTGTTTTTAGTGTTGAATTTTGCCTGGTGAATGAATTTGCAGGCGTTTTGGGAAGTTTCATGGACAATTTGTTGGTATATTTGACTAACTCCTCAGTGAATGGATGATCAAGGTTTTTTAAAGGCTTTTTTAAGTTATAACATTGATAAATGTTTGACATTTTAAGGAAAATACTGATTTTACTCAGATATTTAATTCATGAGTTATTAACTTCAGAATTAAGTAATTTAACTTGCATTTCGCAAAACTGCTGTGCAACAGAAGTCAAGTATACAGATATAGTTATGGGAGTAATCTTATACTACCCACTTTTGGAAAAAAATATATCAAGTAAGTACTAAATAATTGACACTCTCCAGTCTCAAGACATGGATATTCTTGGTTCAACGAGTAGGGGCGGGGTTAGAGATATGATTCATGATTAACCGACATATTGGTAAACCCGCCCCTACAAATAGACCCCTTGCGGTATCTCACCCAGAGGTGGTTCTCTCCTCCGACGCGCAGCCATGCCCGTTGGCGTAAGCCTGCCGCTAGGCATAGGGCTTTAGCGTTAACTTTCGGTATGCCCTACCGTAGTTGGATGACTCCAAAATTTGTTTGCTAGGGGCGTATTCTCCCTTCTAAAGGGAGACTTTCATGGCTTTACTCTCCTGACTTTTCACGGGATCTTGAAAACCCCGCTTCCATTCCTCGATAATCAGTGATATGGAAAAATTATTTGCCAATAAGCCAGGGTTTTTGCCAGATAAGGAAACCGAGTTATTAATTTTGGATAAACTCGAGCTTAATATCCACCTAATTAATCCTTAAACCAGAAAATCAGGCAAGGGAAAACCTCAGTCTACCTTGGCCCGATTATCCACACAAAAAGTGCGGAGAATAATTCAATAATTATCGAGGATGAATGTGTCGTCTAGTCCCCCAGCCTGGATTAACAATAGCTGCCAAATCTTCGTCCGACACTTGACTGATTTCATCTTCTAATTCTTCGATTGTAAATTCATAGCCACTCTCCCTAGCAATCTGGATGAACTCTTCTGGATTATTTGTGGCTTTAAGTCTTGCTTGTAATGCTTGGTCTTCTCTAACAGCTTCTAAAAGTTGGGCAGTTTTTTGCTGTCTCATAATATTCGATTTCCTATTTTAAATATCAAGTTCAAAAATGGAGTTAATGCCATTAAAAGTGGTGATGGCTTTAGCAATATCCACAATTCACATTGCTCTACTCTTTAATGGTCACACTATTTTTATTGATTTGTCTTGTATCATTAGAGTGAAATTTCAGGTAAAAAAGGTTTACTAGTACAAGTCGGCGTAAATAAGCAGACCATTCAAAATCCATGAAAAGCCCATATTATAAGCTTTTTGACTTTTGACTTTTGACTTTTGACTTCCGCCTTGCGGTACTAGTGTCTAAATTTCTTAAAGTCCCCCTTTGTAAGGGGGATTTAGGGGGATCAGATGATTTGTGTGTACACGATAGCCTTGTAGGGGAGAGAAATGGAATCCGGGTTTTCCAGATCCCGTGAAAAGTTCTTAACGGGTGACAAATCTGTTGTATGGGGTTTTCTGCCCAGTCCCTACCCTTTCAGCCTCTTGCTTGGGAAATTTCGTTCAGCCTGAAATATAGATTTAGACAAGGTTTTCAGGATTACACTCCCACAGTCTAATTTTTGCTGTTGTTAAATAGTTGCCAGATATGTCATCTTAGAGTTAAGAGAATTAATTCGGTGAGCGTCTTTGTTTTTAGTATTGACAGGTTTTTCCCTCTTGGTATTTACAGACTTTTCCCCGAAATTCAAATCTCTACACAGTGATGATTTTGGAGATAGTCAATGTCAATTTATGTAGGCAACCTCTCTTACGAAGTTACCCAAGAAAACTTAAATGCTGTTTTTGCCGAATATGGCACTGTTAGACGTGTTCAACTACCTACAGACCGCGAAACAGGACAACCACGAGGTTTCGGATTTGTAGAAATGGGAAGCGAAGCAGAAGAAGCAGCAGCAATTGAGGCTCTTGACGGTGCTGAGTGGATGGGGCGTGACCTGAAAGTTAACAAAGCCAAGCCCAGGGAAGATAGAGGTTCGTCTGGTGGTAGAGGAGGATACGGTGGTGGTTCTGGTTCTCGTAACCGCTACTAAACTGTAAAACCTCAAACTTTACCAGCGAATTGCCAATTTAGAAAAAAAGTGTGTATTTTTTGCACTTTTTTCAACTTGACAGTTTACCATTATAAGCCATTAAGTACATTACATTAGCAGGAGAAATAATGACCCAAATAATCGTGGGTGACAATGAACACATTGAGTCAGCCTTACGCCGATTTAAGAGAGAAGTTTCCAAGGCTGGTATTTTTCCAGATATGAGGAAGCATCGTCACTTTGAAACCCCTATTGAAAAACGCAAGCGTAAAGAAATTGCCAAGCACAGACAAGGTAAGAGACGTTTCCGCACCTGATGTGTATCAAATAGACGCATAAATATTCATCAATGCCCTCATAAATTTTATGAGGGTTTTTCTTATGCGTAAAAGGAATTTATCAGGGATATGTTGAAACTCTGTTAAAATGCAGGACGGCAGCATTCGCTATCAGTCTTGGCGTTACTACTGCCCATCCAGCCTTGCAAATTTGTTTCCGTCCGCCTCAGACTGATGCCGCCACTGGCGACAGGCCGATGTTATTTCTGGAGTTCTATGTCTTTTTCTGATCTCGGCTTGTCCCATGAAATTGTCCGTGCTGTCACTGAGCGGGGTTACACTGAACCCACACCAATTCAAATCCAGGCTATCCCTGCCGTCTTGTCAGGTGGCGATTTGCTAGCCGGGGCGCAAACTGGTACAGGAAAAACTGCCAGCTTTACCCTGCCGCTTTTACATCGATTATCAAACCACAGGGTTAAAAATACATCTCATCCATCCCCGGCAATTCGGGCGCTGATTCTTACCCCCACTCGTGAACTAGCTGCACAGGTAGAAACAAGTGTGCGTGATTACGGTAAGTATCTGAACTTGAACACAATGGCGATGTTCGGAGGGGTGAGCATTAATCCCCAAAAACGGATGTTGAAGGGGCGCGTGGATATTCTGGTGGCTACCCCAGGACGATTGTTGGACCATGTGCAGCAAGGCACGCTGAACCTGTCACAGATTGAGGTTTTGGTACTGGATGAAGCTGACCGGATGTTGGATATGGGTTTTATTCGTGATATCCGTCGCATTCTCTCGCTCCTACCCAAACAGCGCCAAAATTTGCTATTTTTCGCTACATTCTCGGATAAAATTAAGGCACTAGCTACTGGGCTACTCAATCGTCCAAAGATGATCGAGGTAGCACGTCGCAATGTTACCGCCGACACGGTGGTACAGAAAGTTTACAAGGTAGACCGTGACCGGAAACGCCATTTACTGGCTCACCTAATTCGGCAAGATAATTTGTATCAAGTGCTGGTGTTTACCCGTACAAAGCACGGTGCTGACCGTCTGGTGAAGCAGTTGGGTGAGGAACGGATTCAATCATTGGCTATTCACGGTAATAAGAGTCAATCGGCGCGTACCCACGCTTTGGCAAAGTTCAAGAATGGTACTTTGCAGGTATTGGTGGCTACAGACATTGCGGCGCGAGGTCTTGACATTAACGAACTACCCCACGTGGTCAATTTCGATCTACCCAATGTCCCAGAAGATTATGTCCATCGCATTGGCCGTACTGGTCGCGCTGGTGCTTCTGGTGAAGCTATATCCCTGGTATCTGCCGATGAATACAATTTGTTAGCAAATATTGAAAAACTGATTAAGCAGCGTTTGCCGTTTGAAGTGGTGGCTGGCTCCCGAAGCCAAGTCCCCAGTCAGAGGGAATCTCTTTCAGGTGAACGCAAGCACACATCCAAAGGTAGCAAGGGTTCGGCTGACTCTTTGGCTAAAAAATCCCTACCCCGCACTGTCACAGGTGGCAAAAAGTCCAATGCTCGTCCTTCCTCCTCACGCCGTGGGGTTAAACGCGATGCGCGCTGATCGCCATTTAGTCATTAGTCATTAGTCATTAGTCATTAGTCATTAGTCATTAGTCATTAGTCATTAGTAACCAAGACCAATGACCAATGACCCGATTAGATTCTACCGAGATTATGCAGTCCGAGAATTACACCAGCACCTAAAATATGTCCAAAGGCGCTAGTTGCTAGTACCGCAGGTAAACCGAAACCGCCAAAGAACTTGGCTGAAGGTAACGCTGGTTCGGAATTGGGATACTGGATGGTCAACTTGCCCAAGGCAATGGCAACGATGTTGCATAAAATCATAATCACGCCCACACTAGGACTCCATTCCAGGGGTGTGGTGACAGCAGCGAGTAAGGTTGAAGGAAACACCTGATTTGCTCCTGAAAATATTGAAGGGTCTAAAAACATCATATCTAAATATTTCTGCGGCAATTTCAAGAAAAATCTTTATTTTTTACCATGAGCCACCGAATGCCCCTCCCTCAACGGAGTAGGGAGGGGATGAAAGGTGGGTTAAAATCTCTACGTTCTTGAAGCATCGTTTTGCAGAGCAAAACAAGTGAGAGAACAGTGGAGATTTTAACACTTTCTGTATTATGATTTACATTAGTAAGCATGGCGTAAATATGTTGGTATTTGAGGCAAAGCTTGAGGGAGAGAATCAGCAGTATCAAGCGCTTGATGAAGCGATTAGAACTGCTCGTTTTGTTCGCAATGCCAGCCTGAGATACTGGATGGATAATCAGGGCATT
>PWQB01000044.1 GCA_003556955.1 Nostocaceae cyanobacterium CSSed10_463m | reverse complement strand
CGGATTGAGTACGGCGGGTCACGTCGGAACTAATAACGCCTCTGGAGACATCGGCCTCTGCGTGGGTGGGGAAACTCCTCCAAGTAAGTCGGGTCGTGGAAAGAGGAAACCCAAGGAGTGATCTTTGGAATCCCCACCCTCTACGAAGTAGGGTGGGGAGGATGTCAATCAGCCCTTATTTTGAGGACTAAAGTCCTCACTACAAATTTAAAATAATATGCCAGTTGCATAAGTCCTAGAATCTTGACTTTACAGCTTACCTGTATAATTTTATTGACAATAGTTTGTATTAATGCTCAAATGAATACTAGGCACTATTGCAAATAATAATCATCCAAATGGGAGTTTTTAAGTTGTGGTTTCCAGCGCGATCGCCAAAAGCGTTCATGCACGAGCTACTATTACGGATACTTAGCGATCGCCTGATATTAGGAACATTTATTCTATGTATCGGGCTGTTGCTAGTCACAGGAATTTCCCTGTCATTTGGTGCAGTGGCTATGACTCCCAATCAGTTGTGGTTAGCACTAATCCGTCAAGGTGATCAACTCCATCAAACAATTATCTGGGATTTGCGCCTACCTCGCACCTTAGCCGCCCTGTTGGTGGGTGCAGCCTTGGGAATGTCCGGCTCATTATTACAGGGAATGCTGCGAAATGGACTAGCCAGCCCGTTTTTGCTCGGTATTTCCGCAGGAGCAGGTTTAGCAGCTGTGGCTATGCTGAGTTTAGGAGTATTGCAGACTTGGGTTCCTTTAGGGGCTTGGGTTGGCGGCTTATTGACAACTCTTATTGTTTATCTTCTAGCCCGGCGTAATGATGGAATTTCAGTCGAACGCTTGATTTTAGGTGGAGTTGCAATTAGTTCGTTATTTGGTGCGATTCAATCTGTATTGTTATTAATGGCTGAAGATGGTCAAATTCAAGCAGCTTTAAATTGGTTAATTGGTAGTTTAAACGGGCGCGGTTGGAGTGAATTAACCATTTCCGGGTCTTATATTAGCGTCGCCTTGTTATTTGGATGCTTGTTAGCCCGTGCTGTCAACTTATTGAACTTGGGTGACGAGTTAGCCATAGGGTTAGGAGTCTCCGTATTGCGATCGCGCATTTTGATTGGTGGTACAGCCACGCTATTAGCAGCAGGTGCAGTCAGTATCGGTGGTTTAATCGGTTTCGTTGGTTTAATCGTTCCCCACGGAATCCGCTTAATGGTGGGTACAGATTACCGAGTAGTTTTACCACTGAGTGCAATTGGTGGGGCTTTAGTTCTCAGCTTTGCAGATTTACTTTCACGCTTGGGTGCTGTAGAACTTCCTGTGGGTGCTGTCACGGCCTTACTGGGTTCGCCCTTATTTATTTATTTACTATATAAGCGTCAGTCAGGAATTTAATCGCCCTGACGCGCCTCACCGCCGTGAAGTCAAAAGTCAAAAGTCAAAAGTCAAAAAGCTTATAGTATGGGCTTTTCATGGATTTTGCATGGTCTGTTTATTTACGCGGACTTGTACTAGTGCATAAATTTTCTGAATTAACAACTTAGTATTTTCTTAGGTTAAAAACAGTGAAACAACATCCTTTGTTTTTCAGCATAGCTTTGCTGAACCTATTTGTCGCGCCCGCCGCTTTCGCTCAATCAAATAATATAAAATTACTGGCTCAGGAACCTGTAAATATTCCCGTAAATCCTCAAGCAGAAGAGGAAGAAGAAACTTGTCCTCCAGATTTTGACCCCAATAACCCAGATGAAGACCGAGAATTTGATGATTGCGATGAAGTAGAAAATCAAGCAGACAGCGAAAATCAAATTCAAACCCGTGATTCTGGGATAGAAATTACAGTTACAGGAACTCGCACCCCCAGAGCAATTATTGATTCAGTGGGAACAATTAGCATCATTGATGATCAAAAAATTCAAGGAGATTTTATCCAAGATATCAAAGATTTAGTCCGTTATGAACCAGGACTATCTGTAAGCGATCGCCCGGTGCGGAGTGGTATGTCTGGTCGGGGTAATTCTAGTATTAATATTAGGGGAATTGAAGGCAACCGCGTATTAATTCAAGTCGATGGTGTCAGAGTTCCAGACATTTACACTGCTAGCACCAGAGATTTAGTAGGTTTCGACTCAATTAAAAGAGTGGAAATCATTCGTGGTCCCGCTTCTACTCTTTACGGTAGTGATGCTATCGGCGGTGTCGTCTCCTTTATCACTAAAGATCCAGAAGATTATTTAAGGGTTTTTGGTCGTCCATTTTATGTCAGTGGTAGGGCTAGTTATAACACGGCTGATTATAGTTTCTCTCCCTCAGTCACATTAGCAGGGAAAAGCGGAAACTTATCAGGTTTATTACAATATACCCGCCGTGATGGTAGAGAAACTCAAAACTACGGCGGATTAACTCCCAACCCTGAAACTTTTAATACTAATAACTTCTTTACTAAAGTAGTTCTGGAACCAAACGAAAATAATATTTTCCGGCTAACAGGAGAATTATTTGAGCGTAATGTCAACACTCAAGTCATGACTGCGGAAGGATTTAGCGGTTTTACTCGCACTACCACTGTTAGCCAAGTAGCTGATGATTCTAATAGTCGAGGACGCATTAGTTTAAGTCATGAATATACAAATCCTAACTTAAGCTCATTCTTGCAATCAGTGCGATCGCAAATTTATTATCAAACGGCTGAAAGTACAGAAAATGTCCAAACTCGCACCATTAACAGCGCCAATCAGAATTTACGCCGCATCTTAGAAACTGGTTTTAATCAAGATATTGTCGGTGGCGATGTGCAGTTTACCAGCAAATTTTTTACAGGAGATATCAGCCATCGCTTAGTCTATGGTTTTGACTTATTTAACACTTCCACCAGTCGTCCCAGAGATTCCACATTATTTAATGAAACCCTGGGAACCAGTACAAAAGTTGTGAACAGCGAAGTTTTCCCCAATAAAACTTTTCCTGACACTGACACTTTAAGAGGTGGAATTTACATTCAAAATGAAATCGAATTTGCTGATGGTCGGATTACTTTAATTCCTGGGATTCGTTACGACTATTATCAATTGACTCCTAACACAAACGATATTGCTTTTAATAATATCAACACGCAAAATTACCAAGTAGATGGCTTTTCTGCTTCAGCTATCTCACCCAAATTAGGTATCATTGCCAAAGTCACCCCAGAAATATCATTATATGGACAATACGCCCGTGGTTTTAGGAGTCCACCTTATGATGATGCTGCGATCGCCTTTACCAATTTTAATTTTGGTTATACAATTTTACCAAATGCCAATTTAAGGCCAGAAACAGTTGATAGTTATGAAATCGGCATCAGAGCCAACTATCCTCAGTCTAGCTTCAGTTTCACAGGCTTTTACAATCGATACAATAACTTTATTGATTCTAATGTAGAACTTGGTCCAGTTCTGATTGGAAATAGACAATTACGCAGTTTTCAAGCTCAAAACATTAAAGGAGCCAAAATTTATGGTTTAGAAGCTAGAGGAGAGTATCGCTTTAATGAATCTCTCGATGGTTTAAGTTTGTATGGAACCTTGGCTTATACTATCGGAGATAACTTAGAAACAGACCAACCCCTAGACTCAGTAGATCCTTTTAAAGCCATTGTGGGGTTGCGTTATCGTTCACCCGCAGACATTTGGGGTGCAGAATTAACTACTACTTTAGTAGCTGCGAAAGATAGAGTCAGTAATGAAAACTTCTTTAAACCCCAAGGTTATACAACTGTGGATGTCCGAGGTTTCTACAACTTTAACGAAAATACTACTTTAAATTTGGGTATTTTCAACTTGTTTAATCAGCGATATACACAATGGTCTAGTGTACGGGGAGTGAGTAGCAATGACCGTTTCTTAGACTTATATACCCAGCCAGGAATTAACTTGGCAGCTAGTTTGAGTGTACGCTTTTAGCTGATTACCTGCCAACAAAGGTATAATTCCTTCGTAGTATATGTAGTGGCGTGACAAGCTTAAAATGTTGCAAAAAATTGTAGGTTGGGTTGACGTAAGGAAACCCAACATCATTTGCAGCGTTGGGTTAAGCACAGCGTAACCCAACCTACGTCTGGAAACAAAGGTATAATTTGCCCGTAGTTGCGCTTTAGCGCTAAAACTACAAATTATGATCATTTATTCATACCGAACTACAAATCAATCTTATGTATCAAAAAAAATTTCTTTTGAGTTTAGCACTCTTATTAAGTTTATTCTTAACTGCTTGCAATAATCCCACATCGCCACAAGTACAAACACCAACTGCAACTTCAATCCAATCAACCAACACGACTCAACAACCCAAAAACTCTGCAAAAAGAATCGTTGCTTTGACATCATTATCTGCTGATATAATTCAGCAACTTGAACCAAGTAAACTTGTAGGAATTACAGGTAGTAGTTTACTAAATAAAGACCCACGTTTTCAGGATATTGAGCGTGTCGCCCAAGGTCAAACTCCTCCTAATTTAGAAAAAATAATTGCACTGAAACCAGATTTAGTCATTGGTGCAGAAGGTTTCTCTGACAACACATTACAACACCTGCAAAAACTCGGAATTGAGACTTTTTCCACCAGGGTAAATAACTGGAACTCTCTAGCAGAACTGACTAAAACCCTAGCCGGTTTTATCGATGCAGATCCGACTCCATTATTAAACCGCTACCAAACTTTTTTACCTAATAATAGCCAACCTAGTAGCTCTACTTTAGTTCTGGTCAGTCGTCAACCAATTTTAACACCAAATAAAAACAGTTGGGCTGGAGATTTATTAACACAGTTTAATGTCAAAAACTTAGCCGCAGAATTACAAAGTAATAGTCCTATACGTGGTTACATCACACTTTCAGCCGAGAAAATTTTAGAAGCAAATCCAGAAGTAATAATTTTAATCAGTCCTCCTCAAGGTGGTTCTGAAACTGCACTTTTAGATTCCTTTAAAAAAGAAAGTTTCTGGCAGAATTTACAAGCTGCAAAAAACAACCAAGTCTATGTATTTGATTATTATGGTTTGGTGAATGCAGGTAGTATAGATGCTATAGAAAAAGCCACTCAACAGCTAAAACAAGCCTTATCTGGACAACAGCCAGGATAAAAGCTTGACCAGGAAAAGATCCATCGCTGTCAAAATCAACTACACTCAAGGTAAGACTGATTATTTGCAGCTTCTGTTATGTCCTCAATTATAGATTCTTTGCCACCTGCTCTCGCTAAAATCGTCCAGCGCTTCCAACGTGCTACTGAACCGAAGCGGCGCTACGAACAATTAATCTGGTATGCTCAGAAGCTGAAAGATTTCCCAGAAACTGGCAAAGTACCAGAAAACAAAGTTCCTGGCTGTGTATCTCAGGTTTATATCACCGCAGCCCTGAATGATGGTAAAGTTGTATACGAAGGTGATTCTGATTCCCAGTTGACAAAAGGATTAGTAGGCCTTTTGATTGAAGGCTTAAATGGACTAACTCCCACTGAAATTGTGCAACTTACCCCAGATTTTATTCAAGAAACAGGTTTAAATGTCAGTCTGACACCTTCCCGTGCTAATGGTTTTTTCAACATCTTTAAAACCATGCAGAAAAAAGCACTTGAATGTAAGTTAGATTTGCCTAGTTAACCTGTAGTTTAACGGCGAGTCATTAAACCAATAAAGAACCTCACCCCAACCCTCTCCTTAGTAAGGAGAGGGAGCCGGAATTTT
>PWQB01000300.1 GCA_003556955.1 Nostocaceae cyanobacterium CSSed10_463m | reverse complement strand
TGCAAAAAATTGTAGGTTGGGTTGACGTTAGGAAACCCAACATTATTAGTTGCGTTGGGTTGCGCTGCGCTTAACCCAACCTACGTCTAATGCACTATTTTAGCCTTGTCAGTCCACTACTTCTAGAATTTGAAAACACGCCCTAAGCTGTTGTGCGTGAGGTGCAAAGAAGAATGCAAAAGTTGGGTTTAAACAGCAATATTCGCCCCAAACTTATCTAAGTTTTCTTTCCGCCACTGAGCATCTATTTTTCTATTTGTTCTTACTTCTAAAACTCTCATTCCTTTCTTGGGTAACATCTGCAAATTTTTCTGTAATTGTTCCCAAGAATTAATTAACTGATGCTGGACATTATATGTAGCACACAACTGAGCAAAATCTATATCTTGGGGAGTAGCAAAAAATTCTTCAAAGGGTGGGTCAAATTTGCTAATGGGTAACATTTCAAAAATTCCCCCACCATTATTATTAATTAAAACTATAGTTAAATGCCCAATAAATTTGTTTCTGATTAAAAATCCGTTGGTATCATGTAATAAAGCTAAATCTCCTGTTAACATCACACTACTTTGCTGTTGATGGGCAATTCCTAAAGCTGTAGAAAGTGTGCCATCAATACCATTTGCACCTCGGTTAAAATACGGTTTTATCCCTAAATTATTCGGTTGCCAAAAATATTCTACATCCCGCACTGGCATACTATTAGAAATAAATATGGGTGTTTTTGGGGGGAGAGTTTGAGAAATTAGCCAAGCAGCTTTACTTTCAATTAATTCATCTATATTCGCAAATGTTTTATCAATATTTTTTCTGATTTTTGTTTCAATTTCACACCATTTTTGTAAATAAATTCCCTGATCAGGATTGATTATTGCCAATTTTTCTAACTCTTCTACAGATATCCTTAAATGTGTGGTTTTTCCATTTAAAGAGTCTAAGTTATCATGACTACTATCGATAATCCAGCGTTGGGGTTGGGTAGTAGATAACCAGTTACGTAGTTCTTTACTGGTGGGCATTTCCCCAATCTGAATTACCATTTCTGGTGTTAATTCTTGGGCTAGTTGCTGATTGCGTAAAATGATGTCGTATGTAGAAATTATATAGGGGTTGAGGTCTGCATAATTCCTAACTGGCGAAAGTCCTTCAGCTAAAACAGGCCAGTTGAGTGTTTCGGAAAGACGGGCGATCGCTTGACAATATTTTTCTGCTTCTTGGGGTTGGGCTACACCAGCAATAATTATTCCTCGCTCAGAGTTTAACCACTGTTGAGGAATAGGGAATGGGGAATGGGGGATAGGCTGAGTCGGTGCTATACCTGCAAAAAAGTCTTCTGGGTGGAACTTTGATTGTAAATCGCTCAAATCAATTCCATTAGGAATCGGTGCAAGAGGGTCAGAAAAGGGAATATTTAAATGTACCGCCCCCTGGGTTGGAGTTTGACAGCGTTCCCAAGCATGAATGACTGTTTGCCGTAGATAACCTAGCATCCTCATGTCTGGGGAAGGTATAGCTAACTCTGCTTGCCAGTTTGGGTAACTACCATATAATTTAACTTGGTCTATGGTTTGCCCTGAATGACAATTTCTCAATTCTGGTGGTCTATCGCTGGTTAATATCAACAGTGGTACGCGACTTTCTTTGGCTTCAATGATCGCTGGGTAAAAATTTGCTCCGGCGGTTCCAGAGGTACAAACTAAAGCGACAGGAAGCCCGGTGGCTTTGGCTCTTCCCAAGGCAAAAAAGGCGGCTGAACGTTCATCAAGAATGGAAATGACTTCAATATTAGGTATTTGCTGGACAAAGGCAACTACTAAAGGTGTAGAACGTGAACCAGGACAAATGACGACACATTTCAATCCCAGGCGTTTTAGTGTCTCCGTCAAAATATAAGCCCAAAGTTGATTAACATTCTTATAGGCAAATGGTGTTAAATCAAGCATAGCCATCAGATAATTATAAATAAGGCAACTGCCAAGGCGGTTAAGACAGTGTTGATTCCTAGAGGTTTTGATGTAGGGGCGGGTTTATTAAAATTATTATGAGTAATTGAGCATATCTGTAAACCCGCCCTTACTTGGTTTATACTCAGCACTCAGCACTTTCCTATACTTCTGGAAAAGTTGTGTGGTTCCATTGCCAAATGTCAAATTTACTCTTAAAGTCTTATGGATTGTATTCATTTAACCAATATTCGCTGCTATGGCTACACTGGGTATCTACCAGAAGAACAAGTATTAGGGCAATGGTTTGAGGTGGATGTGAAGTTATGGTTAGATATCTCCACAGCTGCCAAGACTGACGCAATTGAAGATACTCTAGATTATCGCAGTGTCATTAGCTCAATCCAACATTTAGTGAAAACAGCTAAGTTTGCTTTGCTGGAAAGGTTAGTAGATGCGATCGCTGATTCTATCTTGGAACAGTGCGATCGCCTTACCCAAGTTCAAGTTATTGTCAGTAAACCCGCCGCACCTATTCCAGATTTTGGTGGCAGAATTAGTATTGAACTCACTAAAACTAGGTCTAACCTTTGAGGTGATCGGGTAATTTTTTCTGACTTTTTACGGGATCTGGAAAACCCCGCTTGAATATTTACGAAACGCGAAAACCTGCCAAATCTTTGCTTTATCTCCCCTCCTCGCACCCCCCGAAATCCCCCCGCAACGGGGGGAAGAAAAGGATAAACCTTTGATATGGGAGGGGTTGGGGGTGGGGTGACATGATTGTGGTAATCGTAACTAATTAAACGGAAATGATATAAATCATCTATTTATTAGATGCTAAAAATTTCTGCAATGCAGCTTGAACTTTTGGTTGTTGAATATAAACTCCTGCTGCCTCAATCAAATTATTGATATTCTCTTGACTTGCATCATCAATATCATCACTTAAACGTTTACCTGTTAAATCGCCATCAAGCCTGAATTGCAACCGCAAAACCCGCTCATCAATGATTTGATTAGTGATATACTCATGCACAATTGAAGAAGCATCCAACAACACACCGATGATTGGCTGCGCCCATTGTATCAAACCACAGCCCTCCGCTTTTTCAAATGGGATGATTCGCGTTAAATCGCCAGTACCTACGGAAAGGACGCTAATTTCTTCAAATTTATGCCCTAATCTTAAAGCTTCAGCAACTGCACAGCTAGATGGGTTATTAGCTGCCATGCCACCATCAATAGCAGAGTAGATAGTTTTAATTGAATAGGTAGAGGTATGATCGGGAATATTGTCCCAGGGTGAATCTATAACAGCTCTGCGTTGTGTTCCCTCATACTTTTTGATGGTCCGAGTTTGACCTTTTCCTGAACCACTAGTTATTCTAATCTGTCTATCATTATATATATTATTACTGGCAGATACCTGATCACATAATGTTATGGTATTATCATCTGCACACTGCACTGTACCATTGATTCGTTTGTCTAGGGCGTGTACTGGGAAAAAAGTTGGAGCTGAAGACGAACAAAGACAGGCTTCCCATAAAGGCAAGTTGCCATAACCAGCCTCTTCATGCCAGCTTTTAAATACTATTGGCTGTCTGGCAATGGTATCGTAGGCAACAATTAATAGTAACGGGTCTTGAATATCTAATAGTTTTGTATTACCTAGAGTTTCGCTCAGAACTTTAGTTAAACCATCATTTGAAAACTTAGGAGCGGATAAACCGTACTTTAGTAGTAAAGGAATTCTCTTGAAGGAAAAACGGCTTCTGTAGGGAAAGATTACGGAGCCTTTTTGCTTATATAGCTCAATAATGTCTTGGCTACCAAGTCCTGATGCGATCGCTGCTGCTAAAATTGACCCAGTTGAAGTACCGGCGATTAAGTGAAAATACTGGTTTAACGGTTGATTAATTTCCTTCTCAATTGCAGCCAAAATGGTTGCGGCAATTACTCCGCGAATACCCCCACCGTCTAAACTTAAAATCCGAAAGGCCATATCTAACTAAACTCCTCGTAAGATTATTATTAAGTAATAACTGGCAAGACTTCGCATTATCAAGTTAATAAAAGTATTAGTAAATTTACTATTAATTAATTTTGAGAATACAATTTTAAATATATACCATTTCCTCACCTGCTGAAAGATATATTTAGTGATAATTCATGAATTATCACTAAAAAAGCTACTGCCTTTATACTCAGCACTCAGCACTCAGCAATATGGAAAAAACTGAAAAACAAAAAATGTTATCAGGTGAATTATATCTGGCAGAGGATTCGGAATTAGTATCCGAACGAAAACGAGCCAGTCGTCTCTTACGAAGATACAACACCACAACAGAAGAACAGGAGGCACAACGGCAACAAATTTTGGCAGAATTATTCGGTCAATTAGGAAATAAAGTAACCATTGTGCCACCCTTTCATTGCGACTATGGCAGCAATATTGATGCTGGCGATGGATTATATATGAATTATGGTTGTGTAATTTTAGACTGCAATTTAGTCAAAATTGGTGAAAATGTCCTGTGCGCTCCTTACGTACAAATTTATACGGCTTACCATCCCACAGAGCCAGAAATTCGTCTTTCTGGTAGAGAACTTGCTACTCCCGTAAAAATTGGCAATAATGTTTGGATTGGTGGCAGTGCAATTATTTGTCCAGGTGTGACAATTGGCGACAACACGACTATTGGTGCTGGTAGCGTAGTTGTTAAAGATGTGCCGGCAAATGTTGTTGCTGCGGGCAACCCCTGCCGGATAATTCGACATTTATAAGTTGCTAGTACCGCAAGGCGGAATTCAAAATTCAAAATTCAAAATTCAAAATGAATACAGGGTAATGTTTTCAGAGATTTTGAATGGTATGTCTATTTACGCCGTGCTGTACTAGTTTCTAGAATTTATAACCTCTAGCCAGCCAATAATGCCAATCAGCGATCGCTTCTTTAGTATCAATATCAGTATCAATTGCTACTAAATCTCCTAGCTTGGCAGTAAACACGTCTTCATCCTTGCCATTGGGATAAACGACTTCCACGTACATATCTTTTAAACACTCATCATCGGATGCCATTCCCAACACCTCGACTTGCTTCTCCTCAACTGCGGAAGTTTTACGTGATTTCTTCTTCAAATTAGCCATAAATGGCACATTCAGGGTATCGTCGAGGTAGTAGTACCAACCCATTGCCCTGTCTTCTTTGTCTTCAGCATCGACAATTATCTCGGTTTTAATGCGATGCTCTCTGTTCTCGTCGCGTTCAACACTAGGCATAAGATCAAAGCTTATGTATGATGCACTTTGATATGGTATAACCTTTTAGCGATAGCCTGTCAATTTCCGATCTGCTGTTTTACCCAATCACGGAAAGAGCGAATCATCGGTATTTCCCCAATTTTTAGACTTTCTTGCAAAAAACGAGGAATTTCAGTTGTTAAGGGCAGATTGGCAAAAGTTGGCGAAACATCACAAGGGAGATAGACACCCTCTCGTAACTGGTAAATCTGCATTACAGGTTCATCGTAACGCCAAACCTCTGGTACACCCAAAGCCAGATATATCGGGAGTCTGTCAATAGAAGCGCTGGTGTAGTCTACCTCAATTATCAAGTCAGGTGGTGGATCTTGGCTTAAATCGAGATTCTGCTTACTTCGCATCACAGGTTCATTCTGGATATAAAAACTCGAATCTGGTTCTACACCCCTTTGTAAATCTTGGCGTTTACAAGTCACCGAACCAGTGCTTTTCAGATTCAGGTTGAGTTCCTCCGCCAGATTATCAATTAGCTTTTCTATCAGTCTTTTATTATGCTCATGGGGCATTAAAGGAGTCATAATTTCCAGTATTCCGTGGTCATAAGCCAGTCGTGTCGCCCGATGATCCCCCATTTCGGCGAGAATGGTTTCAAAGGTGTGCCAACTGATGTTGGGCAGTATGGCTCGTTGGGAATGAGTGGGTGCAGTCATCACCATAGGACTTATCCTCCGGTTTTCTACTAAGATATCAGAGAAGACAGTGAGTAGGCGATCGCCTAACTTGATTTACGCCTAAAATTCCGGATAATTTGCTTGGCTGCATCAATCCCCGAATTAGCAGCACCTTCCATAAAACCTTGCCACTCATAAAATGAATTAGTGTGTTCACCGGCAAAATACAAATTATCTACTGGTGTACCTTCATTTCCAGCAATAGTTGTAAAATAGCCTGGTTGATTGCAGGTGTAACTTCCCTGAGATAATGGGTTCATTAACCAATTTTCCAAATGTGCTAAATACTGATTATTCTGAATGCGGACTGCCGAATTTTCTGCCCCAGGAAAGATCAAATTCAGGTCTTTGAGAAAATTAGCAGTTTCTTTTTGTAGATATTTAGGGTCGAGTTCTGCACCTAAATTTCCACCAGCGTAATTTGTCAACACAGCCCGAATTGCAGAGGCTTTGCTAGGGTTCGTTTCCCAAGTATCTTGAATAAAAGTTAAATCAGCATAAGCATAACCATTACTTCCCAAATTAGACCAAGGGCGACCATTAAAGCCCACCATCAGTTTTGAATGGGTTCCGTAAACTAAATTGTTAATAGCTGTTAGTTTCCATTCAGGCAAGTTTAACCCTTGTAAATCCACTTCTCTTAAAGTTGAAAAAGGAATAGCAAACACCACAGCATCAAATTTTTCACTGGAACTATCATTAAAAAATAATTCCACTTTTCCTGAGCTATCCTTCCTAACTGCACTCAGCTTTTTACCATATTTAATCTGTCCTGAAAGCCGATTTTTTAAACCTTCAACAATCTGCTCATTACCGCCAATCACATGATAACGCTCATCAGTAAATATACCAAATGGTCTAAATTTTGACCGTCTATCGGCATTAACAAACAGGAGGAAATTGATACAACTTTGCTCGTCTAATTCTCTACCATATTCAGCAATATAGGCAGATTTCAGCACACTCTTAATCAAATTTCCCGCACCCCGACTATCTAGATAATCTTGAAGATTGGTAAAGTCTAAAATTCTTTCGGCTTCAGTGAAATTATTAGCAGTTGGTTGTTTGAGTTGCCTGATATCACTTCTCATAACATTCACAAAACTGCGAAATTCATCAACTACTGCTGACTCGGTATAACGTTGATTATTAAAGTAGTAAAATACGTCCCCTGGTTCTTTCGATAAATCTTCTAATTGTAGCTTAAACTCCTTGACATATCCCAGCATTGTCTTATGTAGATTGTCGATAAACTCTCCACCTCGTTCCGCAACTTGGCCAGGAAACACACCACCCAGCGAGTAACAACGTCCTCCGGTGCGATCGCTAGCTTCATAGAGAGTCGCCTGAATCCCTCTTCCTTTCTGCTGGAGTTCGTAACCACAAGCCAGTCCAGCCAAACCAGCCCCAACAATCGCTATTTTCGCATCTATAGATGGACGTGCAGCCACAGCGCGGTGAACATAGCCAGAACCTAAACCAATGCTTCCACCTACTAAAGTCAATTTCCCCAAATCTGCTAGAAAATCCCGCCGTTTCGTTTTGCGAACTGACATCATTTCTTCAATAGCAGAAATGCGTTCCCACCCTTCGCTAGTCGAGATATTATGCTGTTGACAATAACGAACAATCCGAAGGGTATGTGCTAATTTTCTAAAAAGTTGTGAATGACTCATAGGTAGTACAGCCTTTCTATTAGCGAATGGTGTTATCGACTGTACTCAGTATATTATGATTCTATGTAATTATGTGTATATAATTTAAACTTCTGCTTTAGTGCATCTAAAATTACTAATGAGATAGGCGCGCCTAACAACTAAAACTCTGCGTACCTTGGCGTTAACCTTGGCGTAACTTTGCGTTAAACAAACATCCTTATACTATGACCATTATCGTCTTCGGCAGCATCAACATAGACCTAGTAGCGACCACATCCCGCTTACCAATTGCCGGTGAAACGATATTAGGAGAAGACTTTTTTAAAATACCAGGAGGCAAAGGAGCAAATCAAGCCGTAGCATTAGCGAGATTAGAAATTCCAACTCAGATAGTGGGACGTGTAGGCGCACAAAGTTTTGGTGCAGAACTTGTCCATAATTTGCAACTTGCTGGCGTACAAACTGAAAATATCTTCATAGATAAAACCGTAAATTCTGGAGTTGCTATTATCACCGTAGATAACGCAGGTGAAAATCAAATTGTTATAATTCCTGGTGCAAACGGACGCGTTAATTCAGAAGATATAGAGCGATTATACAACTTATTACCAACAGCTACTGTACTACTTTTACAACTAGAAATTCCCCTTGATGCTGTAATAGCAGCAGCCAAAGCCGCAAAAAATGCAAATATTCAAGTAATTTTAGATCCCGCACCCGCACAAGCAAATTTACCCGACGAACTATACCAATTAGTTGACATTATTACACCCAATGAAGTAGAAGCCGGGCAGTTGGTGGGTTTTCCTGTAGATAATCAGGAATCGGCAATTACAGCAGCTAAAGTTTTATTGCAAAGGGGTGTGAAATGTGCGATCGTCAAACTAGGTGCAAAAGGTGCTGTCTGCGCCACTGCTGAGGAAACATTTTTTGTCCCCGCTTTTCCAGTTCATGCTGTGGACACCGTTGCGGCTGGCGATGCTTTCAATGGTGGTTTAGCCGCCGCCCTTTATAGAGGACTTTCCTTACATCAGGCAATTATTTGGGGTTCAGCCGCAGGTGCTTTAACAGCCACAAAACTAGGCGCACAAACTTCATTACCTGATAAGTTAACCTTTGATTATTTCTTAGAAGAAAAGGGAGTAGGGAGTGAACCAGTGTAGAGACGTTCCATGGAACGTCTCTACATTCTTTGTTACCACTATTTGCCAATATCTTCATTCCATAATTCGGGATTAGTTTCAATAAATTCACTCATCATTTGTTCGCATTCATCAAGATTGAGATCAATGACTTCCACACCGTGGGACACCATAAATTCTTTAGCACCTGGAAAAGTTCTCGATTCTCCGGCGATGACTTTTTTAATCCCAAATTGCACCACTGCACCAGCGCACAAATAGCACGGCATTAAGGTAGAGTAAAGTGTTGTACCTCTATAGCTACCAACTCGCCCAGCATTGCGGAGACAATCTATTTCAGCGTGGGTGACAGGATCATTATCTTGCACACGTTTATTGTGTCCTCTACCAATAATTTTGCCATCTTTAACGAGAATAGAACCGATGGGAATCCCACCTTCTTTTTTACCTTGTTTTGCTTGTGCGATCGCAGCTTCCATAAATTCATCCATTTGTTAATTCTCCTATATGTCTAAACAACTCGTATTAATGGATCATGATGGCGGTGTTGATGATTATTTAGCAACCATGCTGTTGTTAACAATGGATCATATCGAACTTTTAGGTATTGTCGTAACTCCAGCCGACTGCTACATTCAACCTGCTGTCAGTGCAACACGTAAAATTCTAGATTTAATGGAATTTTCTCACATCCCGGTGGCAGAAAGTACTGTACGCGGAATTAATGCTTTTCCTCCTCTCTACCGCCGTGATTCCTTTATTGTTGACCATCTCCCCATTCTCAATCAAAGTGAATTTATCAACACGCCTTTGGTTGCAGAAACAGGTCAAGATTTCATGGTTCGGGTTTTGCGTGAAGCACCAGCACCAGTAACGCTGATGGTAACGGGGCCTTTAACCACAGTAGCAGCAGTCTTAGATAAAGCACCGGAGATTGAAGGGAAGATAGCCAAAATAGTTTGGATGGGGGGTGCATTAAATGTTGGTGGAAATGTCGAAAAAAGTTTAGAACCAGGACAAGATGGTTCAGCCGAATGGAATGTTTATTGGGATGCAGTTTCAGCAGCGCGAGTATTGCAAACTCAAATCGAAATAATTATGTGTCCTTTAGATTTAACTAATAATGTGCCTGTCACATCGGATTTAGTATACAAAATGGGACGACAACGCCATTATCCTATATCTGATTTAGCTGGTCAATGTTATGCCTTAGTTATTCCCCAAGATTATTATTTTTGGGATGTCCTAGCAACGGCTTATTTAGGACACCCAGAATTTTATCAATTGCGTGAATGGGAAATAGAAGTTATCACTACTGGCTTGAGTCAGGGACGGACTAAGGTAGTCGCTGGGGAACGGAAAGTTTATGCGATGGATAAGGTAGATAAGGATGCTTTTTATGCTTATATTTTGCAGCAATGGGCGAGGTAAGGTTTTTAAGAAATGGACGAACCGCCAAGACGCATTCGCGTAGCGTCTCCCCTTGGGAGAAGAACGCCAAGAGAAGAGGGTTTAATAGGTTGGGGGATTTTTTCTCTTTTTTTCTTTCTTTGCGCCTTTGCGTGAACTTTTCATAACAAAGACAGTTGAGTAGAGTTTTGATTAGCTATGTAAGTAACTGGGTTTTGCGTTTTTCTAACTTTACCTTCATTTACAGCTTTATTTAACCAATCTTTCATTTGAGTTGGTCTGACATCTAAACATTCTGCTAAAGATTTTGCATCTTTGGGTTGTTGTAAATGGTTGAGAATTAAGGGTAAAACGACTGTATAAATGTCTGTTTGCGGTTGAATATCTGGGGTAGTTTCTGGAAGTATTTCTGGTTCGTTTTCAGAAGCTGCTAAAAGTTCTTTTAACGAATCATTCCAAGGTTCAGGGGGAAAAGGTTTTGCGCCTTGGTTGTATAGTTGGCGATTACCTTCTGATACTGTAGACTCTATCCGCACAAACACCGGAACGTCTTGAAGGCGCGAGAGTGCATCAACCGCACCCGCCCAAGTCCCCCCCTTACCAAAAGCAGAATTGACTACCAGGGCGTAATCTGCTAAAGCATAGATGTATTTATTACGTCCCATCGCATTACCAGTATTGAAACCAGCATCAGGATCGTAACTGGAAACTAAGGTAAGTCTACCTTCTTTAATACTAGAGCGATATTTGCTGTTTACAGTCGCCTTAGTCAAACTATCTGCAAGCACACCCACAGATGTTCCTCCTGCGTCTAATATCCCCAGCATTGCGGCTTGATCTACTCCCCTCGCGCCACCAGAAATTACCTGTATTCCTTGTGTAGCGATGTTTTCTGTAACTCTTTGGGTGTAGCTAAGTATCTCTTCATCTACATCACGAGAACCGATAATTGCTAATCCTCCCATAGATAATAGTTCGATATTACCAACCCCATAGAGAATTGCTGGCGCTGAATGTCTTAATCTCTGCTTCAGCAGCTTGGGATATTGTATGTCACTGCGTCTCAGCACCCATAATCCCAAATTTGTCCACTTTTCCACAGCTAGACTCAGCATTCCACCCCGTTCTAGTAAAGCTAAAAGCCTCTCAGGGTTAAGTTTATTAATAGTAATTTTTTCTAAATGTGATTTGGCTGTTGGTTCCAGTAAATCTCCTGGACGCATCTGATTTTCCCGCAACCATTCGGCTAAAGAGTTATACTCACTCAGAGTTAAAGGTTGTGGTTCGACTTGACGATTTTGCCCAAAGCTAGCACACAACAGCAAAATTGCTTGAGTATCTGGTTGTAGAACATGATTTGACATGATCTTTTAGTCCCCTTGACCTAACGAATTGAGTGCCAATGCTACAGGAAAAACCTCCCCAGTACCAGCATGACGCAAAAGTGCCGCAATGATAGTAAAAGTCCAACGGGAATCTACTATATCATCAATTAAGAATACAGATCCTTTCATCCCTGTCCAAGAGTCAATGGCAAAAGATCCATCTAAGTTATGAGCTTGTTGGTAACTGTTGCTCATTTTTTTTTGAATCTGAGTTGGGCGAATTTTCTGTACAATTGGTTTGAATGGTAAACCTAATTTCTCAGCCAGTCTTTCAGCAAAATTTGGCACGAGTTCTGGACGATGCAATGAAGGAACACAAGTTACCCAAGTAGGAAAAGGTTGAGGTTGCCAACGTTGAATCATTTCCACGGTACCCTGTATTAACGCATCATTAAAATAATTATCTTGATATTTACCTTGCTTGACTAATTCTCCCCAACCTGCATCACCCCATAAAGATAATGCTCTTCCAGTCTCGGCTTTCAAATTGTTTTTAATATTGCCAGAGAATCCATAAATAGGCAATGCGTTTGATGCCCATTTTTTTCGAGGTTCAATGATTTGATTACTACGGCGTAAATACAACACTGCTTGATTGATCAAATCATCTGTATAGTTTTCTGGTAATAATGGTCTACCTAAACATACAGCACATTTACCACAAGCACTCGGATGAGGATCATCTAATTCTGCTGCTAAAAAAGCCATCAGACATTCTTGACTTTGCATATATTCTGACATTCTGGCTTGTTCTTGGCGGCGAATTTGTGTTAATTTCTCAATTTTTTCAGTGTTGGGTTGGTAAGATACTGGAGTCAGATACCATTTTGTACCTTGTTTACTTACAGGTGCGGGAGATTCCAGAGATAATAGTTTTAAAACTTTATTAATTTGTCCTTGGGAAAGGTTAAGTTTCTGTTCTAACTGGGATATAGAAAAACCATCTACAGCTTCATTTAGTACATTTAAAACATTTTGTGTATGTACTTCTGGAGGAAAGGCTGTGTTAATGAAGTAGTTAGTAATATCATCATCTTCATCACCACTTAGAAGAATACCATAAGCTTTCTCTACTGCTCTCCCGGCTCTTCCCACTTGCTGATAATAGTGTACAACAGAACCGGGTCGTTGGTAATGAATGACAAAGCCTAAATCTGGTTTATCAAAACCCATACCTAAAGCTGTCGTAGCTACTAATGCTTTAATTTCGTTGTTCAGAAGTTCGTCTTCTAATATTATGCGAGTTTCACTATCTAAATTACTATGGTATGCCTTAGCATTAATACCTTGAATTTTTAACCAATCTGCTACTCTGTCAGCATCTCTAACAGTTAATGTATAGATAATACCACTTCCTGGTAAGTTGGGCAGATGTTGGGCTAACCATGCAATTCTGGCTGCTGGACTAGGGAGAGTAATATTTTGTAGATGTAAACTTTCTCTAGTTAAATTTCCTCTGTAAACACGCAAATTTGCGCCCAATTGGGCAATAATATCATTGACAACTCGATTATTAGCTGTAGCGGTTGTAGCCAGAACTGGAATGTTTTGCGGCAGTGCTTGTAAAATTCTGACAATCCGCCGATAATCAGGACGAAAATCATGCCCCCAATCAGAAATACAATGGGCTTCGTCAACGACAAATAAACCTATACGTTGAGAGATTTGTAAGAGAATATTTTCTCGAAATTCTTGATTAGCTAATCTTTCCGGGGAAATTAGCAAAACATCTACTTGACCTGCTAGCAAGCGTGATTGTACCAGTTCCCACTCATCTTGATTACTAGAGTTAATTGTTTCGGCTTTGACTCCAATCCTTTGCGCTGCGGTAATTTGGTTTCGCATCAACGCTAGTAATGGTGAAATCAAAAGAGTACAACCAGCACCTTGATCGCGTAGCAAGCGAGTAGCTAAAAAGTAAACCAAGCTTTTTCCCCAACCAGTGCGTTGAACAACCAATAAACGCGATCGCCTTTCAACTAACTCTTCAATAGCTTCCCATTGTCCATCACGAAAGTTAGCTGTTGAGTTATCCAACGCCTGACGCAGCAGTGATAATGCTTGCTGTTTAATTTTCATATATACACCCTGTTAAATCATATCTATGTTGTAACATCACATACACAGATACAATTAGGGACTTCCAAGAAATAAATTATCCAAATAAACGAACCACAGAGACACAGAGGACACAGAGTCATGAGAGTTTGAGAGGTTTCTTGCGTTAGGTGCTTGGGTGTTTTTTTATTTGGAAGTCCCTTAACGGCGTTGCTGAATCAAAGTACGAAATACCAAAATTACCATTTTCTTTCTGTACATCATAGCCCCCTCCTCGCACCCCCCTCAATCCCCCCGCAACGGGGGGAAGAAAAGGATAAACCTTTGATATTGGAGGGGGTTGGGGGTGGGGTTCTTCTCTCTCACTTCACGGATAAAGACCTCTATCAGCAAGCGCCTGTGCAACTCTACCCACGCCCAAAGTATAAGCTGCTAATCGCAGAGGAATTTGCCTAATCTTTGACTGCTGAATTACGTGTTGATAGGCTTGCACCATTAACTTTTCCATTTCATGATTCACACGTTCCTCATCCCAAAACAGATAAGAAAGACCCTGCACCCACTCCAAATAACTGACCACAACACCCCCAGCATTGGCTAAAATATCTGGTAGCACTGTTACACCATGCGCTTCTAGAAATTGGTTAGCTTCCAAAGTCACTGGACCATTAGCCGCTTCTGCGACAATTTGCGCTTGTATCTGATGGACATTTTCTTGGGTAATTTGATTCTCCAAAGCGGCTGGAATTAAAACATCGCAATCTAAAGTTAGTAAATCTGCATTGCTAATGGGTGTTGTTTGCGGAAAACCTGCAATACTTTTACGATTTTCAGCAGCGTAGGCTTTTAATGCCGGAATATCAAGACCATCTGGGGAATAAATACCCCCTGAACCTGTGGAGACAGCTAAAATCTTCGCTCCCTCGTGGTGTAACAATTCTGCTGCTGCACCCCCGACATTACCGAAACCCTGAATCACTACTCGCACTCCTGCAAGGGATTTACCTTGGGTGGCTAATGCTTCACGGACAATAATCATTACACCTCTGCCAGTGGCCATTTCCCTTCCCAAGGAACCACCAATAGAAAGGGGCTTACCTGTAACAACTCCGGGGACAGCATGACCAACGTTGACAGAATAAGTATCCATCATCCAAGCCATTTCACGGGCGGAAGTACCCATATCTGGGGCGGGAATATCGACAGAGGGGCCAATATCTTTAATTAATTCGCTGATATAGCGGCGACTGATTCTTTCTAATTCGCCCACACTATAAGTTTTGGGATTTATGGCTATCCCTCCCTTCGCACCGCCATAGGGTATGCCTAATAATGCACATTTCCATGTCATCAGCATGGCTAAGGCGGAAACTTCCCGCAATGTCACAGCTGGATGATAACGAATCCCACCTTTGTAGGGGCCTAAAATATCAGAGTGTTGTACCCGATGTCCGGCTAAAACCTGGATTTCACCATTATCTAGCTTCACGGGTATGGAAACAGTAACTACTTTGCGGGGATTACTGAGAATTGCCAATACACCTTGATCTAGCTTTAATTCTTTACCTGCCGCGTCTAAGTAACTACACGCTTGATCAAATGGGCAAATGTGCGCTGGAGTGGCAGCTTCAAACGGTAAGGGAGATGTTAACACCATAAAATCTTCTCCTAGTCGCGGTATCTTCGCGTACCGGATATGTATGGGCTTATTTTATCCTAGATTGGAAAAGAAATGGTGATTTTGTAGTTTTTGTTACATTTTTGTAAATCTGAGTTTTTGTCAGAATTGCTTAAAAGATAGCGATATCTCAACTTGCTTTCGGCTTATCTTAGTGCCATTCTTCTATATTCATTTCACGACTAAGCCTCCGAGTGTGCAAGCTAAATTAGATTCTTTAATAAGGCAATCTAGCAATCTATCAGTCACATTAATTGACTCATAGGACAGAAGTTTTTAATTAAGGGGGCGATAATTATAGCAAAAGTCAAAAGTCAAATGCTTGTAGGGGCTTGATAGATATTATTCAACAAAGAAGGCGGGCAGGACTTGTACTGAGCTTGTCGAAGTATGCCCACCCCACAAGATATTTGTTAACCCCCAGGATGCCCACCCCACAAGATATTTGTTTATGCTTTTTGGAACTATTACTTAAAACTCAAATGCACCTAACGCCTTCAGTGCCTCTTTTTGAGCCGTTGTAATTCCTGTTGTGCCTGTAATATTAGTTCTGTTATAAGGTCTATCAGGATGCAGGGTTTGCCAACATTCGCCCGTTTGGGTATCCCAAATCTGAATAGTCCCATTTTGACTACCACTAGCAATGAGATTATGCCCTGTGGAACTAATCGGTGGACTAAAAGCAATGGACGATCGCATAGAATGAGTGAGGACAGATAGCACTTTCAGGCAATCTCCAGTCTGTCTATCCCACAATCGCACTGTTTGATCTAAGCTACTACTGGCTACAAAAGAACCCTCTGGACTGAAGGCTACCGACCAAACATTATTATCATGTCCAGCTAAAACTTTGAGACATTCACCTGTATTCACGTCCCAGAGGCGAATGGTTTCATCTTCACTAGCGCTGCTGAGAATTTGCCCGTCGGGACTGAAAGCAACTGACTGGACGCGCCTGGTATGTCCAGCTAAAACTTTGAGACATTCACCTGTATTCACTTCCCAGAGGCGAATGGTTTGATCTTCGCTACTGCTGGCGATGATTTTGCCGTTGGGGCTAAAACTGACACACCAAATCCAGCTATTGTGACCTGATAATGTGTTCAGACACTCTCCTGTATTCACATCCCAGAGGCGGATAGTTTTGTCATCGCTACCACTAACTAAAAGATTTCCATCTGGACTAAAGTTGACTGATTGCACCCAATTAGTATGCCCTGGGAGGATTTGCAGACTTTGCCCACTGCTAACTGACCAGAGACGAATAGTGCAGTCAACGCTGCTACTGGCTAATAAATGTCCTTGGGGGTGAAACATGACACAAGTTACCCAGCCACTATGTCCTGTAAGTATTTTTTGACAAATTCCGGTGTTTACATCCCACAGCCTGATGTTTTGGTCTGTGCTACCACTGGCTAGGGTTTGACCATCTAGATTAAATGATACGGAAAATACTGAGTTGCTGTAGCCTTGAAATGTTTTAAAGCAGCGCCCTGTACTAGCATCCCATAGCTTCACAGTTTGGTCTGTGCTACCACTGGCTAGGGTTTGACTATCTAGATTAAATGCTACGGCAAATACTGAGTTTGTATGTCCTCTGAGAACTTGGAGACATTGCCTTGATTTAATTTCCCAAACTCTCACAGTTTGATCATCGCCGGCACTAACTAGCATTTGGTCGTCTGGACTAAAGGCGACAGACCTCACACGGTCGCTATGTTCGTGTAATATATGCCCACATTTCCCTGTACTGACTGACCACAGGCGAATAGTATGGTCGGCGCTACCACTGGCTAGGGTTTGACTATCGGCGCTAAAAGCAATTGACCAAATTCTATTAGTATGTCCTTTGTAAACTTGCCGACATTCTCCCGCTAAGTTCCAGAGGCGAATGGTTTGATCTACGCTACTACTGGCTAAGGTTTGACCATCGGGACTAAAGGCGAGAGAGAGAATTTGACCTGTGTGTCCTGTGAAAATATTTACACATTCTCCCGTGTTGACGTTCCACAACTTGATTTCTGGTTCATCGCCGCCACTGACTATAATTTTACCATCGGGACTAAAAGCGATCGCCCAAATTGAACTGGTGTGTCCTCTCAAGATTTGACGACACTCACCTGTATTCACATCCCACAGGCGAATTGTTTTATCACTACTGCAACTGGCTAAAGTTTGACCATCAGCACTAAATTTCACTGACCAAACCCAACCCAAATGTCCTTTATATTTTAATAAAAGTTGTCCCGTTGCTACTTGCCATAAACGCAGTCCGCCTTCAGCATCCCCCGTTGCTAATAACTGCCCATCTGGACTAAAGGCGACACCAGCAAACACAATACCAAAGGTTTCTGCAAATACACATTGATTTAAATCGGCAGATGTAAAATTAACATTGTGCAAATGCACTTTTTGTAAATCAGCTTGCCTAATTATTAAATCAGAAAAATCGTAGTTATTTAAACACGGTTGTAATTGACAAAGTAAATTTAAAATATTGCCGCCTGCATATCCGGTGGTAATTATTAATTTATCCCGGAGTTGAGTTAAACATTGAGTGAGTTGATTGGCAATTGTTTCTTGACCAGCTAATTTAATTGATAAGCGCTCCAGCAGAGGTTTAAGAATAAAACCAACTTGTGCTTCCCGCACATAATCTTTTGCTTGGGCTTTCAGTAAGGCATGGGTTTTAAATAGCAGATTGACACTGGCGATCAAACCTGTGGATATTTCTTGAGAAACCTGTTCAATCAATCGGTCTGTGACATATTCCATGATTACAGGTTGGAGATAAAACTGGGTGTATTTGGTTTTCTCAATTAGCGATCGCTCTTCTAGAGATTCCAAAGCCTCAATTAAATTAGGCGGTGATATCGGGGGGAAAATATCGGCTTGCAATTCTGAAAATGTTGTGGCATCACGATAAATGGCAAACCAATAAACCACTGTTTTTTCCAACTCGGAAAGACGTTCAAACTGCTGGTGAATCAAATTGCGAATATCGCCAAATACCAAACTTTCTTGATTGAGAAAATTGATAATTTTACTATTAAAAAACTTTTGAATAGTGGTAGCAATAATTTTTAATGCTAAGGGATTGCCAGCATAACCGCCAATCAGCTGATGCCATTGATCATCTGTGCCTTGTAAATTACTCTTGAGGCGCAAAAGTTCTTGTGCTGCTGTTGTTTGCAATCCGCCCAATGCCCAAGACCGCACAGATGAACTCGTACCAGTGAGTAAACGGACTTCTGGCGGTTGGTGGCGACTGGTAAGTAATAAACAGCTTTGATGACGAATTTCTCCTACCTGTCTAAATATTTCGCCGTAGGCTGCATAACCTTCTTTGTAGGATGATTGTGTTTGATGATCGTCTTGTAAAATAGTTTCAACGTTATCAAAAATTAATAAACAGGGCTGCGATCGCAAATAATGCAACAAACGTGAAATCTTACCGCTCAAGGTTTCTGGCAATTCCCTTTCTTGCTGATGCGATAAAAATTTGAGTAAATCCGTTAAAACTTCCTCAACTGGTGGGGCATTACGTAGCGATCGCCAAATTACCCACTTAAACTTACTTTGTAATTGTTGTGCCAGTTTCACAGTCAGAGAGGTTTTCCCCATTCCTCCCATACCCAAAACAGTAATCAGGCGACATTGTTCATCCAAAATCCACTTCTGTAACTGCGTCAGTTCGGCTTGACGACCGTAGAAAACATCAACATCAATGGCATCTCCCCAATCTTGATAAACCTCGATCACAGAATTATCAGGGATATTTACTGGCGTTGCTAAAGCTTGTTCACTATCTGCATACACCGGGAATTTTTCACCCTCAAGGCGAAATCGCCGCTCAATTGCAGTACGAAAACTAGTTTTAGTAACCTTTTCGCCTAAAACCTCAGACAGCAGTTTCCATAACTTGGGGCCAACATCATGCTTCAAATAAGTTGGCGAATAACCATAAGCATCTGCTATTTGATCATAACTGTGCCGTTCCAAAGACCAAGACTCCCGCAACATCGTTTGTTGGAGGTCACTTAAATGTATCTTCGACTCAGCAAAGACTAGGGCATCAGTAAATGCAAGTGCTTGCTCAATATCCATTAGACATCCGGCCAAAATTCAATATTCGTGATCTGGGACACCTATAGAGACGTTCCACCGTGGGCGAATTCATTCAAAGGGTGGGTTTTGGTAACATTTCGCCAACGGTTCGATACCTCTGTGGAATACCATCCACCTTTAATTATCCCATTTTCATGTCTTCTAGTGTACCCAGTTGATTCGGTATGAAATCAATACCAAATTACAGCCACGGCCAAAGCAGTAAGGATATAAAAAAAATCCTATAACCAAGTCACAGCAAGCATTTCAATTTGAATTTTGCTATACCTTACCAAGATCCTTAATTTTCCCTAACTTATAGTTATCGACCTGCCAAAATTCTAACGATAGAGTGAGGTTGTTCTGAAGAAAGCAGTCACAAAGCGTTTTCACAGAACACTTTCAATCCCGAAAAATTTTAATCACACTCAGTTCTTTCCTTTGCTAACGCCGATGGTTGCAATCACTGCACATCATTTTGGCGGATGCGTTTTGACCAAATTTAATTTTTACCCAACAAATACTTAGGAGTTTCCATCATGTCTACTATCAAAAACACCAAATTCAACAAGTCTCTGTTAAAAGTAGTTGCAATCATTGGCACCAGTATTCCTCTTCTGACCATGACTTTTGGACGACCAGCAATGGCACAATCATCAAGCGATCCTACTTGTATTGATGTGATCAGTGTTTTTGGGCAAAATGTGGAGGTTTGTGCCGAAGAGAAAGGCCAGGGCTACGACATCTATACCAAGGTTGGGCCGGCCACCAGCCCAAAGCAATACATTGGTCGTGATGGGGGTTGTGCAACTTTCGGCACAATTACTATAGCAGGTTCTCATGTTCAGGCAAGAGGTTGCGTTAAGAGAAGTCCGATGCGTTTGGAAGGTAACCTTGAAGCGTGTGCATTCCGCAGATGTTCCAGTAAAAATTTTACTCTGAATTTACCTGGTAGCAGTGTTAACAGTGAAAAAAGTGGCTATGAGTTGTTCTTTGATGGTGTACGCGTCGGCTTTGAACCCTCTTGGACAAGACAACAAGCGATCGCTAACCTAATATTGAACCACAAAAACCATCCGAATAAGAAAGTCGAAGGCTTGTTTAACGGTCAAAAAATCGGCT
>PWQB01000688.1 GCA_003556955.1 Nostocaceae cyanobacterium CSSed10_463m | reverse complement strand
TTTTAGGTACTTGTTTAAAAGTCGCCGTCGGTGCGCCGGAGACTTAAAACGCCTGTGGAGAACTTGTAAGTCCTGGAGCAATTCAGGCGGAGATCGTTGAAGCTCCGAATCACGTGACTTCAAGTCGTGTGAGGTTCAAAAGGTACATAAGGGCGGGCAAGATGCCCACCCCACAAGAGTTTCACTATAGCTTTTGTACCTCATATACCTGCAATCTGCTGTACTTAAACTTCTTTCAAATAGTAATTAAACCGTTCCCGTAGTTTTTCCACACTCATATCTTGAGTCCAGTATTCCACGATCGCATGACCAAATGCCCAGGCGTTACGGTCAGGTGCAGCAGAGTTTTCTAGTAGCAATGGCCAAAGAGATAGCAAATCAAAGTTGAGAGGATTAACCTTACCTGTATGCAATAGGGAAAATAGGTCATAGGCCATTTGCAGTTTACCAATCACAATCGGCAACTGTTCCACTGGGATTTGCTCTGCTAGGAGATACGCCAGAGTGGGAGAACCAGTTGATACTGTGGCGATGAACTGAAGCACAGGACTTTTCAACAGTGCAGTTAGTCCTTGAGTGGTCGCCATTTGGAAAGTATAATGATCAATGATTTTGGCAGATGCGGCAGTACGAGCTTCCAAGTTACGCAAAAACCTGGCTAATCGCAGTTGTTTAGCTGGGGCGATCGCCTCTACAATTTGCAAAGATAATGTTTCTACACCCCAAGCGGCTCGACCTGTTTTAATATCACTGGTAACAATCGGTAATACTAGATTACAGAAGTTATCCAAAAGTTGGGCGCGGTATTCGGTAGCGTCCCGAATCGCAATTTCCTTGGGACGATTTCCCGATTCCCAATTATAGGGCGGTTCCCACTCCCGGATCGGACGCAGACGATCCACTTGGGTAATAACTGCAATAGTTGGTAAATCTGCAACTTCCGCCTGCATATCTTGGAGAAAATCTACATCCATTTGTAGGGCGGGATCAAGTGCAGGGGTAACTAACAGTAGTAAATCTGCGTTGGTAGCATAATCAAGCACCAAATTTCGCAAATCACCACCGTTCACCTGTTCATAACCTGGGGAATCCCACAGCGTTAAACTTTCGCCGGTGGAACTTTGCCAATGATAATTTTGAATCTGATCGGTGCTGGGTAAAACATCCACCTCTGCGAGATCAGCCTGAAATAAGGTATTAATCAAGCTGCTTTTTCCCGAACCTGTGCGCCCGACAATCAAAATATTTACAGGTTTTTGGGCTACTTCCTCGGCTGGTTCGGCTTTGGTTAAAATTTCTCGGAGGTTTTGAGTTTTAGCTGTGGGTAGAGTTGGTGTAGAAATACTGGCTTCTGCAACTGGTAATTTGCTACCACTGTAAAGTGCGATCGCCTGACGGCATAAATTCCGCAGGGCATTTTCCCGTAGTAGTTGCCCTAAATTGACTAACAACTGCTGAGTTGCTTGGTTAGTATAACCCTTAGTAGCTTGCTTGGCCACTGCGACTACAGGATTAAATAGCCACTGCGCCCAATTCCATGCTTGGAAAACTTTCCGAGCCGATGGCTCAATTTTGCGATAAACTTCATAAGCTTGGTAAGCTTGTCCAACGGTAATCTGATTCAGTGCTGGTGATAACTTCTGCATCCACTGATCGAGGTCATCCATCGTTCCCCGAATTAACCCGTAAGCCTGGGGTATATAAATATTCAACAGGGGATATTGAACTTGAGGATAATATATATGCGCGATCGCTGTGACTAAATCTTGGCATCGTGTCCAAAAAGTTTGCCAATCTTCCCAAATCGGGCGATCGCTTTCTGCTGCTTTGAGAATCTCTTGTAGTGCTATTTCTGCCTGTTTGATATTGTCGCTTTGGGCTGGTAGTCCTACTGGCTGATCTGCCGCAGATTCTAACTCTTCTGTGACTTCCGCCAAAGCAGCTTCTACCATATTGATTTGAGGTTTAGTCCATCTCACCAGTAGCCAGCGCCAGCCCACAAATACCAGGGTAAATATACCCCAAATCCAACTAATACCCCAGGTATGAATTTGCATCCCTGCACAGATGAGCAAAAAAGTAATAATTAGTGCAATGGGGAATGCTAATACTACCCATTGCCACAGTTTTAATCGCAGCATTTTTTAGTGATCCGCCCTAATTTTTGACACTCCCATCTATACTAAATTTATCCCAAAAAACTTCTATGGGGAGTGAAACTCTAATCAAGGCTCAGTTATCGGCATCTGCTGCTACAATTCGAGCAACATACCTTAAAAAACCTATCGGCAAAGGTAATGTTGCGGTTGCTGAAATATATATTCAAGGTGATGTAGCTTTTTGTGTAGGAGGAACATCTAGAGGTGGAAACAAGAGTCCCATTCCTCAACCCAAGCCCAAATCAGAAGGAGGGCAATTTGAACCAACCGTTGACTCCCGTACTCATCGCCTTATGGATACTGATGCTGAATATAAAGTATTATCTACAATTGCAGATCAGCTTGAAATACTCTACGATCTTCAGGTAGAAGGGAATCTTTATCTTTACACAGAACTACAACCCTGTGAAAGTTGTGAACATATTATAAAGCAATTTCAAATTAAGTTTCCAAATATCAAAACAGAAGTATTTTGGGACTATCCCTATCCATAGAACTAATTATCAGGGAGGAACTTATAATGGTAATCAAATTCACCCCATCGATAAATCGGCAAGTATCTTATACAAATAAGATACCTGAACCTCTAGAAGCTTTATTTAACCAAATTAGGCTGGAACATTATGAAGAACTCTACGAGCCAGAGGCAGATGGCACAGCTTCACTGGAAGATACTTTAAATGAAGTTTTAGAAGCAATGCGTAGTAGCAATGAGACACTCAGTCATCTTCGTTATGTTTGGATGGCACTTATCATCACTCTAGTGGTAGAACCTACAGTAAAATACTATCAGCCACAGGGAAAGCTATCACCCAAAAATATTATTAATTTGATGGTTAGATGGATAATTGCGACTATTAATAAATCGATTAGCTCGGAAAGCACTACCGAAATTGTTGTTGATAAATTAATCTGTCAAATAACCGGAAATTGTGATTTTGATTTTCAAACAGAGATAGCAAGCCTTCAGGTTATCAATGAGGCACTAGATGTATTTCGGAATGCGGTTCGGGTTCTAGATTATAATCAAGCTGTAGAGGCAATTTTAGAAATTTTAGATGATTGCTTAGAAGGATATGCAATTTTTCCTGGTTCTTATGGAAGAAGAGAATTATTTGAATGGTGGCTATTCGATGTTGTGCCAGCTAGTTTTTATTTAAAGCCACCCAAATATTTCTATATAGTAGAAGGTTTACAAAATAAAGAAACGATTAGATTGCGCCAAACTAGCTTAATGAATGATATTAGCTATTTATTACAGTTAATGGTTCAACTAGATATAACGAATGAAGTCCAGAAAAATTCACAGCATTTATTTAACTACAATAATATTGCAAAGGACAAAGAAATAAATATTGAGTTCAAAAGTAGTAGTTTTAATTCAATTATCAACACACGTCATGATAGAAAAATAACACAATTTGTTTAAATTCATAGCAAATTAAATAATTTAGATCAATGAGCGCACAGAAACATGACAAAGAAGAATTAGTATCGGATTTTCTTCAGTCTCTCCAAGGTAGAGAATTAATTATTGAAGAAGAGAACAGCTATGGAGAAGAATATACAGATAAACTTAAGATAGCTTGTAATAACCTTCTCCAAAAAGAATCTTTTCAAGTTGGACAACTTGTGAAATGGAAAGAATATCTCAAAAATAGGAAAATCCCTCACAAAAATCAACCTGCTATTGTTGTCGCTGTTTTAGATGAGCCTATTATCAGTAATGAAGATGAATCTGGTAGCCCTTATTTTCTAGAAACATTAGACATCATATTAGGAATAATGATCGATGATCATAGTTTTCTAACTTTTTACTATGATAGTAGGAGATTCGAGGCTTACTAGATTGCCGGATTATTACTAGCAAACAGTTGATAATAAAATCATTCTGGTACTTTAGACAAAAGCGATGTCTAGGAGGGCTACCCTACAGATAATTATATTATGGCTCCGTTAATGACTAATTTCATTTAAAACCCTTTGCTGACTTCTTTTGTCCCTTGCCTTTGGGCTTAGATTTGTGAACTTCTGCGATGGCTTCTTGAAATAAGTTGTGCAGATGTATCGGTACACTGGCAATTTCTGGTAAATCTGGCTCTATAGATTTATCGAATTCCTGCAAAAGTAAATCCAAGTCATTTACCAGGTTAAACTCTGGACGTTGGAGAAAATCTTGCAACAACTTTTCTAGTTGAATTGGATACTTTTGGGCTAAACGATGCCAAATAAAAGCATTAATACTTTTGTCTTCCAGGTAGTGGCGAATTAGTTTTTCATTACCTTCAAGATTTTGCCCATCCTCATCTGAGAGAATTGCTTGCATCCTACTATAAGTTGGTAAAAACATTTGTCCCCAACGAGGATGAGAAAGAGCCGTAACTTGTTCTGCTTTCCTCAGTTCAGCAGGTAAATCCACCTTGGGCATGACCATTTTAGTCTTGCCGTTACTCTTGTTATCTTTAAAAATTTGAGAAACTACATTTGAGTCTGCACCAACTTCTTTAGCGGCTGTTTGTATTTCTTCTTCGCTAACGCCAGCTTCTTCTGCCATTTCCGCCAGAGATTTGGAAGAATCAATTCCTGCCTCAGCCAAATGTTTTTCAGTAATTAACTCTTGAAATTCAGCGATTTTTTTATTTAGTTGGTATCCTGGTAATGTAATTTCATCACTGCCGAAAAAGTCTATAAACTGCTGATGATATTGCTCTACTGATTGCCAAGCTTCTTCTAACAATTCAGGAGCATCGCTATAAAGATTATTTTTATAGTTTTCTTTGAAATTACCAATTGCTACAGCGAGTTTTGGCTTACCCAATTTACCCATGATGGTGTAGGGGCTAGAAAACATCCAGTCGCTATTATTAATGGGAAAAATATGAGTTAGTAATATTTCTCCTACTTTCAAGCGAGATAATTTCTCTAAAGTTTGAGTATCGCTGGACTTGACAATGTATCGTTTATCTGTAAGCCAATTGGTAAACTCAAAGCTATCAGGAAGAAGATTAGTTATGGCAAATAAGCCAATAAAACTACGATGCCAGTTATTGAGTAGATTGCGATCGCTCTCTGATAAATCTTCAGCGTTTTCGACAAACAAATCTAATGGTGATTTATCACCAACTTGTCCTTCTACAAGAAAGCTATCAATGATTAAGTCTTGCTGACTACTATCTCCACTACCTCGACGTAAATGTGCTGCTGCATAGGTTTCTAGTGCTTCGGCTAGTTCTCCTTCTGCATCTAGGACAAAATCGACTAAGGCTTGTTTTAATTCGTGCGATCGTTCTAAAATGGCATCCACAAGCATATTTTTTTGTGCAACAATTGCAGTCTATAGCTTTTACGAGAGTTTTTGCATCTAGCGATCGCTAGATTTTATAATTAGGAAATATGCCCAATGAAAGAAGCCAATAGAAAAAACAAAAGCCCCTTCCATCATAGAAGAGGCTCTTATTTATTCGATATATAAACCTGGCATCGAGCTATTTTTGCGTAGGGCTACCCCTAAACTATCGTCGCCGCAGCAGCGTTTCACCTCTGAGTTCGGGAAGGGATCAGTGTGGTTCCACCGCGCAATAGACACCAGGA
>PWQB01000163.1 GCA_003556955.1 Nostocaceae cyanobacterium CSSed10_463m | reverse complement strand
TTTCCTCCAGGACACGGCGTGTACCTAATGTAGACATCACTTTAAAGCCCAATGCGATCAGTTCCTTAACTACATTCACTGCATCGGATTTATCGCGATCGCTCATGGAGACAAATACAGTTCCTTTGAGGGGTAAAAACTCACCAGCTGCTAATTCTGCCTTAGCAAACGCCCGCCCAAAGTCCCTGTCGATTCCCATCACCTCACCAGTCGAGCGCATTTCTGGGCCTAATATTGTATCAGTTCCAGGGAATTTATTAAAGGGTAATACTGCTTCTTTAACAGAAATATGGGATGGAATCACTTCTTGAGTAAAGTTAAGCTCCTCTAAGGTTTTACCCGACATAATTAAGGATGCGACTTTTGCCAGAGGTATCCCAGTAGATTTAGACACAAAAGGCACTGTGCGCGAGGCACGGGGGTTAGCTTCGAGGATATAAACTTGGGGAGAATAACCTTGAGCGCCCACAACTGCAAACTGAATATTCATCAATCCCACAACTGATAAAGATTGGGCTAGCTGCACAGTCCAAGTGCGAATTTGTTCTAGAACGGCTGGTGAGAGGGAAATAGACGGTAAGGAACAGGCAGAATCTCCTGAGTGAATCCCTGCTTGCTCAATGTGTTCCATTATGCCACCAATCACCACTCTTCCGGTGTGATCTGCGATCGCATCTACATCGACTTCAATCGCATTTTCCAAGAACTTATCGATTAAAATGGGATGTTCCGGTTCCACCAGCACCGCAAAGGTCATGTAACGTTCCAAATCCGTATCAGAGTAAACGATTTCCATCGCTCGTCCCCCCAACACATAACTAGGACGCACCACCACCGGATAACCGATGCGTTTCGCCACAATCAGCGCATCTTCATAACTGCGAGCGATTCCATTGGGTGGTTGAGCAATATTTAACTCATTGAGAATCTTCTCAAAGCGTTCCCGATTTTCCGCCATATCGATAGAATCTGGGGATGTTCCCCAAATCTTCGTAGGGAGAGACGGGTTATTTTTGAGAAACTCTTCTAATGGAACCGCCAATTTCAGAGGTGTTTGTCCGCCAAACTGAATAATTACCCCCACCGGATTTTCCGCTTCGATAATGTTGATCACATCTTCTTTGGTCAACGGCTCAAAATACAGGCGATCGCTCGTGTCATAATCTGTAGAAACCGTCTCAGGATTAGAGTTAACCATAATTGTCTCAAATCCCGCCTTTTTCAACGCATAAGCGGCGTGACAACAACAATAGTCAAACTCAATTCCCTGTCCAATGCGGTTCGGACCTCCGCCCAAAATCATCACCTTGGGCTTGCTGGTGGGTAAAACTTCGGTTTCGTCTTCGTAGGTGGAGTAATAGTAAGGAGTAAAAGCTTCAAACTCAGCCGCACAGGTATCCACAGTTTTGTAAACCGGGATAACGCCTAATTCTTTGCGGTAACTGCGGACTTCATCTTCGGTGGTTTTAGTTGCGAAGGCTATTTGGCGATCGCTAAACCCATCACGTTTCACCTGATAAAACTGTTCTTTTGTCAACTGTTTTAAAGGAGTCCGCTTCAGGAACTTCTCCACATCCAGCATTTGCTGCATTTTATCCAAGAACCACGGATCAATCGCCGTCAGTTCGTAGATTTCCTCAGTACTTAAACCAAGTTGTAAAGCATGACGCACCGCAAAAATCCGATCAGGATGAGGTGTTCGCAGTAAAGCACGAATTTGTTCACCACTGGGTAACTTTTCTGATTGGTCACAACCCCAACCAGCGCGCCCAGTTTCTAAGGAACGCAAAGCCTTTTGGAAAGATTCATTAAAAGTCCGCCCAATGGCCATTGCTTCACCCACAGACTTCATTTGAGTAGTCAGCACAGCATCTGAACCGGGAAACTTCTCAAAAGCAAAGCGGGGGATTTTGGTAACTACATAGTCAATAGTCGGCTCAAAAGAAGCAGGTGTTTGCTTGGTGATATCGTTTTTAATTTCATCCAGGGTATAACCCACAGCCAATTTTGCCGCAATTTTCGCAATGGGGAAACCAGTAGCTTTAGAAGCCAAAGCCGAACTCCGCGAAACACGGGGATTCATCTCAATGACTACCACATCCCCATTCACAGGATTCACCGCAAATTGGATATTAGAACCACCAGTTTCTACCCCAATCTCGCGGATAATTTTAATCGCCATATCCCGCAGACGCTGATATTCTTTATCAGTCAGAGTTTGGGCGGGAGCAACTGTAATGGAGTCGCCTGTGTGAATACCCATAGGGTCAATGTTCTCGATAGAACAGATAATCACCACATTATCTGCTAAATCGCGCATGACTTCCAACTCGTATTCTTTCCAACCGAGTAAAGATTGGTCAATCAGAATTTGGGAAACAGGGCTAGCATCAATACCCACCTGCGCCATTTCTTCAAATTCTTCTTTGTTGTAGGCGATACCGCCACCAGTACCACCCATTGTAAAGGCAGGACGGATAATTAAAGGATAAGTCCCAATACGTTCAGCGATCGCTTTGGATTCTGCTAAAGATGAAGCTGTACCACTAGGACACACAGCCACGCCTATTTTAGCCATAGCCTCGTTAAACAGTTTCCGATCTTCGGCTTTTTCTATCGCTGGTAACTTTGCGCCGATTAACTCCACGTTATACTTATCTAAAGCGCCATTTTTAGCCAAGGCTACAGCCAGATTGAGAGCAGTTTGTCCTCCCATTGTGGGTAGCAGAGCATCGGGACGTTCTTTAGCAATGACTTTTTCGACGATATCTGGTGTAAGCGGCTCAATGTAGGTACGATCAGCCGTTTCTGGGTCGGTCATAATTGTGGCTGGGTTAGAATTAACTAACACCACTTCATAACCTTCTTCTCGCAGGGCTTTACAGGCTTGGGTCCCGGAGTAGTCAAACTCACAAGCTTGTCCGATGACGATAGGACCAGAGCCTAACAGCAAAATTTTATGTATGTCTTGACGGCGGGGCATAGTAATTGGGTTGGAGTAAGAGAATACAAATCCTGACTATTTTAAGGGTCTTTACCCTCGGTCATATTATTTATTATTAAGTTTTCCAGGTCGGAGATAGCACAGAGATTCGTCTTTCTCACCTGGAACGTAGATACAGTGTATCAGTGCTGTACCCCTAGGCAATGAACCCCTCTCCAAACTTCTCCCCTGCAAGGAGCTACCCAAGTCCTTTTGTGTAGGGTGTGTTTTCGCCTAGCCCAATGCACTATATATATTTTTTGTTAGGAAATAGTGTCAATTTTCACTAATTAAATTATGAAATAATTAACTATTTATATCATCAAAGTTTTATTAAGTAGGTCAACATCATTAAACATAAAACTTTGACGATATAGATCCCTGACTTCTCTCTAAGAAGTAGGGGATCTGGGTATTACGTTTTTTTAATGTCAATCTTTTCTCATATTTATTGCTTACTGAGGAAATGTTTTTTATATGACTTTTTATTTATACCAGGTTTATGTAAGAATGGGCTGAGTTTTCCCCAGTAATAATACCTGAATATAAAAAAAATAAACTCTACTTAACATAAGCCAATTGATAACCTGGTTAGCCAACATAGGTTGGAATTAAAAATGGCAGGAGTAGTTAAATACTCACTGCCATTTTTAGACTGTTTTAAGGTTTAAGTCTGCCAACTTTTTCCTCAATGTAGACTTTACCAAACTAAAATTATTACCGCACTAATTTTGAGCAGGTTGGACAAATGCTAAAGTTAAGCTATCTTTAGCTAGGAAGTGAGCTAAATGGTAAGCTCTTTCTTCAGTTTTTAACAGAATTTGCTCATAGAGATAGCGTGTACCCCTGTCGCCCAAACTCTCTGCCTGAGAGGCTTGACGACGAATAACATTAATCATGGCTTGTTCTGCTGCTAAATCATTTTCTACCATTTGGCGACAAGAATATACGCCATCAGATTCAGGTTCAAAACAGGTTAATTCTGCTAACTTGCTGAAACTAGCAGCTGGTACACCACCCAAACCATTTAACCTTTCGCCAATTTCATGGATATGATCTTGTACTTGCTCGTAGTGATCGCTAAATAACTCATGTAGTGAGTAAAATTCTGCACCTTCCACTACAAAATGATGCTTCTGATATTGCAAGTACAGTGCTTGAAAGCTCGCTAAGACAACGTTGAAACCTTCGGTAACTGGAGCGGTTACGCTACGATCTAGCAGTACAGGATTGTCATAAACCTGACCAAAATTTTGTAATAAGGTTTGTGTATCAGACATTGTTCTCCTCGCTTTTAACAGTGATGGATTTTAACTGCTTATCTTTTACATATTAACATTTAAAAAAGAAAAGCAAGTCTAATTGATATTTAATTATTCTTTATTTTCTGTATTCAAAATGGCAATTTTTTCTCTTTAGTGTGATTATTGCACTACAGTTATGTCGTGTTTCTTCACTACTAATGAGAATATTTTGAGACTATTTTTTCATATCAAAATAGAAGCGTCTTAGTTTTGGAGAAGACTTGAGCAAACCTCACACCAACCCAGCCTCTCTGGAATTTTGGGTATGGTGCGTGATGGATGGGGCTGCTAAAGCATTGAGGAACTGGGGTGGTGGATGGCGTTACTTACTGCTGTCTGCTAAGGAAAGTGGAGGTTTTAAGTTTGATTTGTCCTTGGTGATACCCTTCTCTCCTCCTACTCTGTGATTCATAACCGGAAATTATTACAAAGTTATGATATTTTTTATTTATCCAACTGAGAATTGTTTGCACTTAGGTTATGCTGGTTTAAAGAGGTAGTACTCCCAAAGATTCCAGGAACTAGGGGGTAAAGACAAAATAGTTACTGCAATTTAGTCATGCGTTGAGGGCTAGTCGCTTGAAATCATTAAGTTCAGAAATCAAGAAAAATTTCGTTGTCGGGGTGGGGGTAGACTGGGCAGACAGATGGCAAGTCTATCAACGCTTACAGGAGCTAGAGATTAAGTGTTGGTGTGAGCCTAACCAGCCATTACGAGTTGAGATTGACAACCCTTTAGCAGTGGTTCAACTGTGGTCTGTAATGCAGCAATTAACAGCATCGCGTCAGGAACTGATTTGTTATCTTGAGCATTCCTGGAAGAGTCGCTACCGAAAGTTTTGAAGTTTTGACCTATAAACAGATATTCAGCTTGAGTTAGTTAACAGGAGGTTAAGGAAAATGAATGCATCTTACAGTAATGACATTGCAGAGTTTTGCTTGGAAGGAAGATTTATTGATTTTGTAATTAAAGATGGTTACAAGCTTAAAGGCTTGTTATTAGGTACGGCTGAGGGTGAATGCTATGTTAAGCTGGCGAAACATTTACGCATAGCTTTTGACTTGCGTTTAGCGCCAGGAACTTGGTTGCAAGTTGTTGGCTACAAGAAGCATGATATAAAAAAGGATAAAGTTACATTAAAAGCCGAGCGTGTAATGGCAGCAAGTGCTGATATGGGGAGAGTTGCAACTATTACACCAGTAGAGGAACAACCAGCAATGAAAACCGCTAAGGACAAATCAGCTAAAAATAAAGACACTATTTTAGTGTGTCAAAAGTCTGATTGTATGAAACGTGGTGGTAAGGCAGTGTGTCAAGCGTTAGAAGCGGCTTTAAGTAATCGCGGTTTGGAAGATCAAGTCACAATTAAAGGTACTGGCTGCATGAAGAAATGTAAGGCTGGGCCGAATATAGTGATGCCGGATAAAACCCGTTATAGTCGCATTCCATCTACACAAGTGCCGGCAATTATGGAC
>PWQB01000412.1 GCA_003556955.1 Nostocaceae cyanobacterium CSSed10_463m | reverse complement strand
TAACAGTACCTTGGAAGTAATACCGATACTAGTAGCAGTCAAGGCCGCTCCTGCAAAAATTGCTGGTACAGCACCGACACCAAACAAAAACATTAATCCTACAGTACCAGCAGTAAAAGGAACTATTACCCCCACGACTGCCACTATGGCAGCTTGCGCCCCCACTGATATCAAGTCTTTTAAGTTCGACTCCAAACCAATTTCAAACAGCAGAATGATCACACCCAATTCTGCTAAGACAGAAATGACCTCTGATTGTGCCTCAAATACAGCTGGGGTAGCTTCAGGTGTTAAACCCGCAGTGATTTGCAAGAAGGTCATGATTAAAGAGTTAGAACTATCTGTGCCACCTTCTGGAAAAACTAACAGATGCAAAACAGAGATGCCAACAATCACACCTCCTAAGAGTTCGCCTAAAACAGGCGGTAAACCTACTCGGTTGGATAACTCTCCACCAAGTTTACTAGATAAATAGATTACCACTAAACTCAGTAGTACTGCGCCTATTACCATTGAACTATCTGCTGTTTCTGTTGTACTCGCCAGCAGGGGAAAATATCCGTTGATTGCATCTAAAAACTGCATTATGTTCTGCAAAAATCCTAATGTGTGCTGCGAAAATCCTTCTCTTATTTTTACTCCTTTATGGAAAGCTCAATAATGTTGAACATATCTAATAAATTATTGGGTACAATCTGTCAGATCAATCAAGCGTTGCCAATGAAATTCGGACACTGGAACAACAGAAAGTCTAGGAAGGCGTAGCAAGTCAAAATCCGTAAATTCTTCCATTTGCTTAATTTGTGCCAGTGCCAGAGGTACAGAGACTCTTCTGAGTGCCTTAACATCCACGACTACCCGTTTTTCATCGTTTAATGTTGGATCAGCATAAGGTTGACTGGTAATTTCCGCTATACCAATAATTTGTCGTTCTTTGTCTGTATGATAAATGAATGCTAAGTCGCCAATCTGCATATTTCGGATATGTTTGAGCGCTAGCGCATTATTCACCCCATCCCAAACTGTACTACCATCTTGCTCTAAGTTAAAGTAAGAATATTTTTTGGGTTCAGTTTTCAGCAGCCAATATGCCATTCAAGAATCTCTCCAAGTGCTAGTACAAGTTTTCTTAGTTTCCAAAAATGTAACCATTCTTGATTCTGACTTTGAGACTGCCATAGTCAGAATAGATCAGCAAGTGCTGAATGATCAGATACGCGATACAACGCGAATCCTGTCAAGGGTTAGTAGCTAGTTACTGTTTTCGTCGTAGGAGTGCAAATTTTATGTATGCAGCTGCTTTATCCGGTGGTCGATTGCGGTTTAGTAACGGTAGGAAAACGTTACCATTAGTTTTACTTTTGTGTATATTTTTTATCCCACCTGGGTTAGCCCAAGAAAAAGAAAAATTGTTGCGAACGCTGACAGTTAGCGGTCGTGGTGTGGAAAAAATTCCTACCACTTTGTCACAAATCAGTCTATCTGTGGTGGTTCAGGAGAAAACGGCACAATCAGCACAACAAGAAGCGGCTCGTAGGTCATCGGCGGTGGTGGCTTTGCTGAAAGACCGCAATGTGGAAAAATTGCAAACTACTGGTATCCGCCTCAATCCAATTTATAGTTACACAAATAATGTGCAACGTATTACTGGATATGCTGCTAATAACACTGTGAGTTTTCGCATAGCGACGGATAAAGCGGGTACACTTTTAGATGAAGCGGTGAAAGTCGGCGCTACGCAAATTAACCGTGTGAGTTTTATTGCTAGTGATCAAGCGATCGCCTCTGCTCAAAAACAAGCACTTAGACAAGCCACTCAAGAGGCTCAACAACAAGCTAATGCTGTTTTGAGTACCCTAGGTTTACAGGCGAAGGAAGTAGTAAGTATTCAAATTAATGGTGCAAGTGCGCCCCCACCAATGATGTTACAGCGCGCTGAGGTTGCTAAGTTATCTAGTGATGATGCTTCCACTCCTGTAATTGGTGGTGAACAGGAAATAGAAGCATCTGTGACACTGCAAATTAGTTATTAGTCTCTTAACTGATAACTGATAACTGATAACTGATAACTGATAACTGTTAAAAGTGTTCTGATGACATATCTGCCATTCCGCTTTCTGTATCGCGTTTGGAACCTAACAAGTCCAATTGCTCTACCCTAATTATTGGTGTAGAACGGTTAGCTCCTGTTTGGCGATCGCTCCATGTGTCAAACTTTAAGGAACCTTTGACTCCGATTAAGCTGCCTTTACGCACATAATTACCTGCGACTTCGGCTGTTTTGTCCCAAAGTTCTAAGGTGAACCAGTCTGGTTTATCATCTTTACGCGATCGCCGATTCACTGCTAAAGTTAACCGACACTTAACCGCACCAGACTCGAAATATTTAATGTCTGGATCGCCGCCGACACGACCAACAAGTGTGACAATGTTAATGCTCATAGCTCTACTCTTTTAGTACAAAATTACCATATATTTTGATTTGTATCATAGCGAATTGTAAAGACATGGAAAATATGTTAAAAACTTAACAGTAGAATTGCGGATAAAAATGAGAGGAGTTAATTGAATTAATCAAAATAATAAAATATACGGATATATTGAATTAGTTAGAGAATATCGAGAAAATGGACACCTAAAACTCAGTAAGGATCGCTAAAGGTTCTCAGACAATAGCTGAACTACTGGACTCAAGGTAAGAAATATCATAGAATCCACCACTATTAACTTTAACAGTTTTTAGCCAACAAATATCAAAAATAAGGGGCGTAGAGACGCGTGGGGCTTTTTAGGAACTTTCGCTCATCATGGGACATGGGTATCGACCTCGGTACTGCCAACACCCTAGTTTATGTATCTGGTAAAGGCATTGTACTCCAAGAACCTTCTGTAGTTGCTATTGATCAAAACGAAAAAGTAGCGCTGGCTGTAGGGGAAGAAGCAAAAAAAATGCTGGGACGGACACCGGGAAATGTAATTGCTCTCCGTCCTTTGCGGGATGGTGTAATTGCTGATTTTGATACAGCCGAGCTGATGTTAAAACACTTTATCCAGCGTGTGAATGAGGGCAAATCTCTAATTTCACCTCGAATTGTCATTGGTATACCCAGTGGTGTGACTGGAGTGGAAAGACGGGCGGTGATGGATGCAGCTGCCCAAGCAGGAGCTAGAGAAGTTTATTTAATTGATGAGCCTATAGCAGCCGCCATAGGGGCTGGGCTACCTGTTTCGGAAGCCACAGGTAATATGATTATTGATATTGGTGGCGGCACAACAGAAGTAGCAGTGCTGAGTCTCCAGGGTACAGTCATCAGTGAATCAGTACGGATTGCTGGTGATGAACTAACTGAATCCATCATTGTCTATTTGAAAAAAGTTCATAACTTGGTAATTGGAGAACGAACTGCGGAAGATATCAAGATTCGCATTGGTTCAGCCTATCCCACGAATGATCAGGATGATGCGATGATGGAAGTCAGAGGCTTACACTTGCTTTCTGGTTTACCAAGAACTGTTACCCTCAAAGGGGCAGAAATTCGTGAATGTATGTTAGAACCGCTAGCAGTCATCATAGAAGCCGTGAAGCGGACACTAGAACGCACGCCGCCAGAATTGGCCTCAGATATTATTGATAGAGGAATTATGCTAGCGGGTGGTGGTGCTTTGCTCAAAGGTATAGATACTTTAATTAGCCATGAAACAGGAATTGTCACCCACATTGCTGCTGATCCTCTGTGTTGTGTTGTACTAGGAACAGGTCGTGTGTTAGAAAACTTTAAACAGCTAGAGCGAGTTTTCAGTGGTCGTTTTCGTAATATGTAGCCAAAAATATGAGATATTAGATTCTATTTGGGTTGAATTTGGTTTTCAAATCAATAGAATCTAATATCTTTTGAATTTATAAAAATAGGTATAGATGGTTACTTCACGTCGTTGGTGGGATCGTAAATTACTACAACTAGGTTTACTAACTGTAGTAATGAGTAGTGTCTGGGTGCTAAGACAGACTCAGGGTCATTTACTGTGGGAAATGTATCAATTTGTCAGCCGTCCGTTGCAAATGTTGCAGACAGGGCCGAGTGCAGAAGAACGTCTTAATGATGCGCGCTTCTTAGAGTTGCAAACGCGCATAGCTGATTTAGAAAATCAAAATGAAAAACTACAAGATTTATTAGGCTACGTTGAGAAAACGCCTCTCACATCGCGCCCAATTCCAGCACGGGTGGTGGGACGAAGTGCTGACCACTGGTGGCAACAAGTGACCCTGAATCGTGGCTCTAATGCAGGCATTGAACCAGGCTTTATTGTTCAAACTGATGGTGGTTTGGTGGGTTTGGTAGAGAGTGTAACTCCTAATACTAGTCGTGTGTTGTTAATTAGTGACCTGAAGAGTCAAGTGGGTGTCACCATTAACCGCACTTCAGCTAAGGGGGTTTTGCGCGGAGATTCTTCGGCAGAAGCTGTGCTGGAGTTTTATGAAAAAGTTCCTAGTGTTCAAGTAGGAGATTTAATTTCCACATCTACCTATAGTCAGAGATTTCCTGCTGGTATACCAGTAGGAAGAGTGAAGTCTTTAGATTTAAAGCAATCTCCAGCATCAGTAGCAAAAGTTGAGCTTTTTCCCCCGATAATGTCATTAGATTGGGTATTTGTATATCCATTCACTAAAAGTAATGATTAGGCATAGCTGACCAACCAAAATTGGCAGATGAAAAGTTTAGTTAGATGATTTAAAATAATTTCAAAATAATGAAGATGCCTTCGTTTAAAGGTAGTAGGCATGGCAAACCTAGAGCGCCACGGCGAAAATTTAAAATTGTAACGAAGCCTCTTGAGCGCTGGCATCCCAGTACACGTAGACTGCTAGATTGGTCAGTAACTGTTGGGTCTGTGCTGTTTTGTGTATTAATGTTACCAACCCGCTTTTTGGGGATGGAATTATTGGGAATTGGGCCGAATTGGCTATTAATTTGGGTGGTGGCTTGGAGTGTGAAGCGCTCTGTCTGGGAAGGAATGTTAGCCGGTATCTTTCTGGGTCTACTTCAAGATGCAATGACATCACCTGAGCCTACCCATGCAATTACTTTAGGTTTTGTGGGCTTTTTAACTGCTTTGCTGCAAAAACAGCGTTTTATCGAAGAAGATTTTATTTCTATTGCTTTAATTGTCTTTGTGATGTCAATTGTGGCTGAAACTATCTTTGGATTGCAATTGACTTTGATGAGCTATACCGGAGGTGGGCAAATACGTCAGGTCGAATCGATTTGGGCATATTATCAACGGGTGGCTCTGGCTTCTGCTATTCTCAGTAGTCTTTGGGCCCCTGTTGTTTATTATCCCTTAAATCTTTGGTGGCAAAAGATAAAATTTTTAGAGCAGGAATAGAGTTAAAAAGATTCGTTTTTTTTTATTTTGAATTTTGAAAATGTATTGGCTTTGATCTCTAACCAATGATACTCAGGAAAATAGGCTGATGTTACAAACAGATAAGTCAGCACTGGCGCGATCGCCAGTTGAATCTAATTCACCAGAAACACAGGAAATAGGTAGTGATTTTGACCGAGCAATGATGCAACGGTGTTTGACACTAGCACGCCGTGCTTTGGGTCGCACTTCACCTAATCCACTGGTGGGGGCGGTGGTGGTCAAAGATGGCGAGATTGTTGGGGAAGGGTTTCATCCCTGTGCCGGTGAACCTCATGCAGAAGTTTTTGCTTTGAGGGCAGCAGGTGTGGGTGGGGACTCGACTCAAGAAAATCGCGCTCG
>PWQB01000332.1 GCA_003556955.1 Nostocaceae cyanobacterium CSSed10_463m | reverse complement strand
CCACCTGGTAATTCTACAGTGGCGATGCGATCGCAATTTCCAGTTAGTACCCCAGCAACCAAGGAAGCACAAGCACCTGTACCACAAGCTAATGTTATACCTGCGCCTCGTTCCCATACCCGCATTTTTACATAGTCTCGGCTGACTACTTGAATAAATTCAGTATTTATGCGTTGGGGAAAGGCTGGGTGATGTTCAAATTGAGGGCCGATAATTTCTAAGGGAATAGCGGCGACATCTGACACAAAGGTTATACAGTGGGGATTTCCCATACTCACACAGGTAACTTCCCAAGTTTTACCCGCTACTTCTAAGGGTTGATTAATTACTTTTGTCTCAGCAGTACCCAGGGTGGTGGGAATTTCCCCAGCTAGTAATCTTGGTAAACCCATATCTACCTTAACTTGACCATCAGCCATGAGTTGAGGTGTAATCATCCCAGCTAAGGTGTGAATCTGATATGAGTCTTTGTTTCGAGATTCGCCTTCTAAGTCGGCGATAAATCTACCTAAACAGCGAATCCCATTCCCACACATTTCCGGTTCTGAACCATCGGAATTAAAAATCCGCATGGTGTAATCAGCACCGTTTTCTCCCGGTAAAGCAAAAATCACACCATCAGCACCGATACCAAAGTGGCGATCGCACAATTGAATTGCTTGCTCTGGAGTCAATACTGGCAAGGATGAGGCGCGATTGTCAACTAAAATAAAATCATTTCCCAAACCGTGATACTTAGTAAATTCGATTGCCATTTTTCCAATGATGAATTATGAATGATTAGATATCGGGTATTAAGAAAACTCTTCCCCAATCCCCAGTTACTCAATTATTCCATCATTACTAAAAATGCCTACAACTGAATTTGATCCGTCATTACCTAGCATTCGGCAACTACAAGAACTAATTAAGCAAAAAGCAGTGACAGAGTGGAAACTGGTAAATGGTGACCTGCTGACAGGTAAGATTTTCTGGCAAGATCAAAACTGTGTTTGTATTGTGGATGATCGGAATCAGCAAATCACTATTTGGAAACAGGCGATCGCTTACCATAAGTCTAAGTAATCCCGATATTGAGATGCGATGAATCTGAGACGCGATGAATCGCGTCTCTACAAGCACGTTAAAGGTGTTGTGCTGCTGGCAAAAAATGGTTGTAGTTGATTTAAAATTGACAGCCTACCACATAACAGCACCTGATCACCAACTCGTAAGTCTGTTTTTGGCTCAGGACTACGGATAAATTTACCATCTCGCCGCATTGCTTGTACTTGGATTCCTGATTGTGGGTGCAGATCCAAATCTGCAAGGGTGATACCTAAAACTGGACAATCAGGATGAACTATAATCCACTGACAAGCTTTATTTTCCCCAGGAACAGCTACTTTTCCTTGAGCAAATTCTTCTAAAGCTGTTAATTCCTCAGCAGCACCTACTACCAACAAGCGATCGCCTGCTTCTAAAATAGTTGTAGCATCCGGATAATCTATTTCCGCTTCGTTAGCACGACGAATAGCCATTAAACTTGCGCCTGTTAAATAGCGAATATCTGCTTCGCCTAAACTCATATTAATCAGAGGTGAAGTTGATGGTAGGGTATACCAACGGCGATTTAAATCACGAGTAGCTTGTTGTAGATCACGGGAAACTTGGGCAGGCGATCGCTCTGGTCGTAATGTTAAATAATGATCGTTGCGAATTTGCTTCATTTCTTGTTGCACGATCAAGGATGAAAATCCTAAGCCTGTTAATAAATGACTAGCCATTTCTAAGCTAGCTTCAAACTCTGGTTGGACTACTTCCTTCGCTCCCAATTGATACAGCAATTCAATATTTTTATCTTGAGTTGCACGGACAACCAAATCTAATTCTGGACACAATTCTAAAGCTCGTTTTAAAGATAACCGGGTACTCATGGGATCAGGAAGGGCGATCGCCATTCCCTTAGCATTATTTACCCCCGCAGTTTCCAGAACGTGAAGACTCACACAATTACCATAAACATAGGGTACTCCCTCCTCTCGTAATTGCTGTATCCTGCTTTCTGATTGGTCAATAACCACCACAGGTAAATCGTGTTTTTGTAACAACCTCACCAAATTTTTACCCACTCGTCCATAACCGCAAACCACAACATGACTTTTTGAAGGTAAATTCTCGGAAACATCACGGGGATAAATTTCTTCTAAATAGGGTTGCAACCAAGGCATTGATTCGGCAAAATTAAATAAAAATGGCACTAATCGCAACACAAAGGGAGTCAGCATTAAAGTAACTGCTGTGGTTCCTAAAATCAGCAAATATACCCGCCGAGAAACTAAGCCTAAAGCCTGTCCTTCACTGGCTAATACAAAGGAAAATTCCCCAATTTGTGCCAATCCTAACCCAGCAATTAAAGCTGTTTTTAACGGATAGCGAAACAGTTTTACTAATGGCGTGATAATTAAAAATTTACCGACAAATACCAGCGCTACCAATACCAAAATCAATTCCAGATTCTTCCACAAAAACACCGGGTCAATTAACATCCCAATGGCGACAAAAAATAAACTAGCAAAAATATCTCGCAGTGGTTCGACATAAGTTAAAGTTTGGTCGGCATATTCCACCTCTGATATCATTAAACCAGCGACAAACGCCCCCATCTCAATGGATAGTCCCAAATGTTCTGTCAGCAGCGCAATCCCTAAACAGAGGGTTACTACACCTAATAAAAATAATTCTCGGCTTTCAGTACGGGCGAGGATTCGCAACAAGGGCGGAATTAGCCAAATCCCGGCCACTACTGCACCCCCAGCAAATAAAGCCAGCCGTAACAAGGCTGTCATCACTGCAATTCCAATGGTTTCGGCTGGTTGATTCAAGGCTGGTAATACAGCAATCATTAATCCCAGGGCTAAATCCTGCACTACCAATATTCCCAGCATTACCTGTCCGTGGGGGGTTTCTGTTTCGTTGCGCTCCATTAAACACTTGAGGACAACGGCTGTAGAAGATAATGATAAAATTGATCCCAAAAATACACCTTTAGCGGGTAATTCTTCCCCAGCACCGGTGATTCCGCAGACTATCACGGTGAACAAAATCGTTAAGACAATTTGTAGTCCACCTCCTCCCAAAGCGATCGCTTTTACCTTTTTGAGTTCTGCAAAGGAAAATTCCACCCCCAAAGCAAATAATAAAAAGGCGACTCCAAACTGAGCTAAAGTTTCTACTTGAATAACTTCTTTAATTACTCCCAGTCCTGTGGGACCAACAATCATCCCGCCGATGAGATAACCCAGTAGCACTGGTTGGCGTAAAAGTGAAGCCACAAGTCCACCACAGGCGGCGACGGCGAGAACTGTCACTAAATCAACGATTAGTCTAAAATCTTCTGGCACAAGTTTTTCAAAGAAATATTAAGTCATATAAATTTAGGATACAAAGTTTTTTTGATCAGGGGAGTTAATCAGGAATGATTTTCCCACAAAACAAAAAGATCCCCGACTTCTGGAAGAAATCAAGGATCTAAGCCTCTCGATATTGGCAACATTTGAGATTTAATGAACTGTACCGCGTGTTAGTTCTGTATTAATGGGTTTAATCAGATACAGCCGCAACATATTAGACATAATCGAGAACATGGGGGGGATTTGTTGCCAGAACTTGACAACTGGAGAACGATTACTTTCTTTAATCTCCGTTAACTTCTGAGTACCGAGAAAACACTGTTCTAATCGCCAGAAAAACGCCGGATGATTAGTATTCAAGATCACAGGAAATGCTCGTGCTGAAGTATTATTTGTCTCCTGGATGACCCTATTATTGTATTGACGTGGATGTATACCAATGGCTTCATAGAATGTCGCCCGTTCAAATACTGTAATAGTATGGGTAACAAATACAGTTAGCAAAAAGAAACGCACCCATAAACGCGCTTGCCAATTGTTCCATAATTTTGGTTGCGATCGCAGTAGTGCCTTAAAGAAATCCCCGTGTCGGTTTTCGTCTTGACACCAGCTTTCAAATTTACGGAATAAGGGATAAAACTGATATTCAGGATGTTTCTCGATATGGCGATGGACTAAGATATAACGCCAGTAACCAATTTTCTCCGAGAGATAAACTGTGTAAATTACCCACTCTGGCGGGAAAAATGTATATGTGCGATGTTTGGTTAAGTAGCTTAAGTCGAGAGACAGATTAAAATCCGCCATTGATTTATTCAGAAATCCCGCATGGCGAGCTTCATCCCGTGCCATATAATTAAAGGCATCAGCTAAAAGGGGATTTTTAGCTTTCAGACGACGGGATAATTCTTTAAACAGCAGAAACCCAGAAAATTCAGAAGTGCATGAACGCTCTAAAAAGTCAATAAAAACGCGGCGTTTTTCTCCGTCAACATGATCCCACGATTGCTTAAACTCTTCATCGCGCACAAAGTGATGGCGGTTATAGTCAGCACGCAACTCTTCCACTATCGCCTGTAACTCAGCCTCATTCGCTGAAATATCCAAATTTGCCACTGCATCAAAGTCAGTGGTGTAAAACCGGGGTGTTAACAACGTTTCCTGCACAGGGGCTTTAATCCCCGGTTTCAGTAATTCAGGGTTTGGGGTTTCGAGAGACTTAACCATGAGACTGCTTTCATGTTTTATCTTTGTATAGCTATATAAGCATATATCGTATTTGTCGCACATCAGTTAAAATATGGAAAAGTTAACACATTAGTGCCGTCAGGCGTGTGTCAACAGTCGAAAACCTGATGATATAGGCGTTTCCTTAATTCCATAACCATAAAATTATAAAGAAATCTTAATAGCTTTCTCGTTATACAAATATTGATAGTTAAATAATTTTGTGAGAGAAAAATGATCGCCGTAGCCAGCAAATTCGATCATTTCAGATTATTGAGGCTGTTTGGTGGGAGTCAACACATCACGTACTGCCCAGACTCTCTACACTATACAACAGCGCAAGCATACATTTCTTGGCAGTTTGATTTCCGCCACGCTGCATGAGGCGGGATGGTCTTCACAAGTCAAAAGTCAAAAGTCAAAAGTGTTACCTCTTGATTCATCAAGAGGATTTAATGGTAATTTCTGGGAGGTTTTGATGGTTTTTGTCTTACCTAATGTCAAATTTGATTTGGAGATGATCAAAAAGTATGATCATCCTGCACCTAGATATACAAGTTACCCGCCGGCTACAGAGTTAAGTGCCGAATTTACTGTCAGTGATTTTCACGGTGCGATCGCCGCTTCTAATTACCGAAAATCTCCTCTGTCATTATATTTCCATATTCCTTTTTGTCAAACTGCTTGCTATTTCTGCGGCTGTAATACAGTAATTTCCCAAAATAAGAATATTGCTAAACCTTATTTAGAGAATTTGGTACGCGAAATCAAGAATATGTCTCGCTTGATTGATCCACAAAGAAAAGTCCTACAAATTCATTGGGGTGGTGGTACACCTAATTATTTAAATCACGACCAAGTTAAATTTTTATGGCGACACATCACAGAAAATTTTAATATCGATCCACAGGCTGAAATTTCCATTGAAATTAATCCCAGCTATGTTGATCAAGAATATATTTTCTTTTTGCGTGAGGTAGGCTTTAACCGCATTAGCTTTGGGATTCAGGATTTTAATCCCCAAGTCCAATTAGCTGTGAATCGCGTCCAGCCAGAAGCACTGTTGTTTAATGTGATGGACTGGATTAAATCCGCCAAGTTTGACAGTGTGAATGTAGATTTGATTTATGGTTTACCTTATCAAACTCT
>PWQB01000279.1 GCA_003556955.1 Nostocaceae cyanobacterium CSSed10_463m | reverse complement strand
TACGGTAGGGGACGTTTGACTGTCCCACAAGGTTAATCCCTTGAAAGATAACTGTGGAGAATGATGGCATTGGCTCCTCATTCGTAACAACAGTTTGAATCACCGTGACTTTAGTCCGGTGAGAGTCAATCCATAAAATGATCTGATATTTTTCATTTATGGATAAATTATTAACTAATTGTAAAGTTAATCTCACTAAAATCCAGTAGGGATAACCTACCCTACCCTGACTTTTCATGTTATGTGGAAAAGCTCACGCGAAACCTAACCCCCTAACCCCTTTCCAGCAACAAAAGTTTTTCCTTTTCCCTCTCCTTGTAGGAGAGGGCTAGGGAGAGTAGGGAAGGGGGAAATTTTAATTCAGAAGGTCAGCTTTATGGCGATCGCTTAATATTCAAAACTTCAGCAGCCGATATCCCCTCACCTTGAGTACCAAAGTAACCCAAAGCTGCCGCAGCTTCAGCACGAGAAACTGGTCTTTTCGGTTGGAACAGGGTTGTAAAACCAAACACCCGCCTAATATTTGATCGTTCGCCATTTTGGAAATCAGCCAGCACGGCGCGTAATGCCTTCGGGTCAATTTTTCCCGTGTCTTGAAAACCCCAGGTTTCCTTGACTGCTTCTAAATTGGCAGCAGGTAAGGCTTGACGAGTATCTAGGGGAATTTTCCACAAAATTAACTGTTCCCTTGTCAGGGGTGCATCCGGTTGAAATAAAACTGCCGTAGAATCACCAGATAAGGGACTGGGAATTAACCCTGCTTCAGCTAACCCTTGAATTACAGGAAAATCAATATCTGTGTTGGATACATCACTAAAAGTGGATTGTGTGCTTGCGGATGCCAAACGAATCTGTTTAGCTGGATTATTAGCATACATAGCATTGTTAGCAGCAACTAGCCAACGGGCATATTCCCGGCGATTCACGTTTCTACTCGGTTCAAATGATTGAGTTATGGCATGATTAGAACTGCTCTTAACTTCCTGCGGAGACTTTAAAGACAAAACACCCAAAGCGGCTAAATCTTCGATAGATTGACGCAGTTCTGGAGGTGCTTGGTTAAGATCGTTGAATTGCTGAGATTTTGCTGTAGCTATAGGGGGTGTTTGGCTACCGGATGTATTTGGCTGCATTGCCAAATTATCAGGTAGTGGTGGACCAAAAACATGGGAATTGCTGGATTGAGAAGTTGCAGTTTCAGGTTGTGTTGCTGCTGTACTATTAGATACGTACTCAATAATCAATATACTGGCTGTTTGTGGTTGATCCGGTTTGGGGTTAGTAACTGATTGTGGCTGAATAGTCACCTTTACCTGCAAATCGTCCCGACGTGCTATAAAAGTATTTTCCGAATCATCTGTGGGCTGTTGTAAAATTTGCCAGTCATTTTTCTGAAACTGGTCACTATAAAAACTAGTAATAAAATTGCTGGGGTCGGAACTTAGCCAGCGAGTGACTACGCTATTTTCAGCAGTCCTTTCAACTGTGACTGACTCTAATTTAGCATTGGGATATAAAGGGATATTTGGAGGAAAATCAGATGGTAACTCAACTTTGGGTTGGTTCTGCCCTGGTTGCGGTTCATTTCTGGGAGATTGACCAAATATTCCTGGGTTATCTTGTAGCCTGGGATCTGCCGCCAAAGCTTCTTCTAGGGTTTTGGCGGTGGGATTGTTACCACAAGCTGTTAAAGAAGTGAATAAAATAGCCAAACTCAGTAAGACAGCTGGACGTTTACGCAAAAGCACAGGAAATTACAAATAACGTGTCAATTCCTACCCTAGCGCAGACTGCCACAACTCAGCTAAATTAAATTTGCCATGAAAATTGCCGTAACACAGCAAAACTGATGAGCATGATGGGTTGTTTGGACTTTTTAATCAGTTTAGGGCGTAGAAAGCGTCCAGTTACCAAACTGGCAAGTCCTTTGAACCGAGCTTGGAACCTGACTTTGAGAAAACTTAGTTTTTGATGCTTCTGATTGACAGCATATAAAGGCATAAAAGCCAGTTTATTGTAGAGTATATCAGCACGGTGCGTTTTGCTTAAATTGTGTTGGGAGTGTTCGGGATTGGGTAAACCCCCATGTTCCCCATAGTTCCGCCAAGGAATATAGTTTTTTAAGTTTTTTTGACGGAGAAAAGAGTCAATATTAGAATCCCAACTCGAATAGTTATTAGTTCCCACTTTCTCCCGAATTTCTGCTGCTAGTTCTATGAGGTAAGCAGCGCTTTGAGGATTCACAATATAAGCAACTGCTGAAGTAGAAAATCCTTCAAATCCATGAGAAGAAATGTTATAAATCTGCGCCGCACAAGTGTACAGCCAGCTAATGCCAATATCATTTTGATTGGGATTAAATGGTAGGGGAAGCTTACCAAAACCAACTACAGGGACAAAATCTGCTTCAACAATGATAACTGGTTTGTCTGCTTGGATTGCTTGTTTCCAGGCTTGGCAATGATTTAACAAACACAAATAACTCCGAGAAAAGTTTTGGTATTCGGGTTGATTTTCTTGTCTGATCACTTCCCACTGGAAACCTTCTTGAGTCAAAACTTCCTGAAGTTGTTCCGTTGATTCTTTGTAAGCAATGATGAAAATTTGATCAATATGATCAACAAGATGGTTTTTGCTCAGGATTTCTTGAGTGTTCAGTAATATATTTAACATATTCAATTTAGGGCAGATTGAATTTTCGTGTCTCCATATTTGCGGGTGACCTCAAAATACAAAGCCCACATTACGTGGGCTAAAAAATTAACTTTTTTCAATTTGTGGTGCTGGTAGTTCATTTAACACGCGCCACAGCACGGTGTAACTACCATCATTACGGCGACGTACTGCCCGAAAAGCCAGGATAATATCACTACTGGGAATCTGTTGTAGTTGCTCTGATGATATAGATTGACCATTCAATATTGTATCTGGTAGTTGAAATTGCAGCGATCGCACTACATAAGTATGGTTTAATTTAGCGGGAGCATAGGAAAAAATTCCTGTCTGATTTTTACCTGTCAAAAACCGTCTGCGTTCTACTTGTAAAGCCTGCAACTGTGTGGGAGGTTGATAATCCAACAAAAATTTACGTGTTGGTGAGGCTACAGCTTGCAGTGTCCCATCCAACTGTTCCAGGGGTATATCACCCACGTCAACCATAAAACTATAATTTACCCCTTGGTCTACTAATTGAAAGCGCTCTCCTCTAAGTTGAAGTGCTAAACTAGGATTAAATCCATCCTGAGCATCACCCAAAGAGGGGAAAGGATAGCGCTCACTAACATGGGGTTGCAATCGATTCCAAAGAGTATTCAGGGGACGCTGGTGAACTGAAGACTGTAATACACGGAAAATACCAGTACGAGGCAATTCCAAAAACTTCGCGTAAATTTGTGCTTCCTGGGGTATCAGGCTGTAGGTCAATAGGTCAAGGGTAGCAGCTTTATCCCAAGGATCTGTAAAGCGAATTTCTGGGGGAAATTCCCCTAGTATTGCCGTTAACATTTGCTTGGCATTTGCCAGAGTAGCCAGTGCTGACTCAGGGGCTGCGATCGCAGGCTGCACAGGTGGTGCATAATTGGCTATAGCTGTTTTGGCATTTCTGCCCGTTACTTGTGTTTGAGGGGATGCTAATGGTGTCCCTAAATTACCTGTCGATAAACTTGGTTCCCATGTAGACAAAGGGACGGCGGGCTTGCCTAAATTGGGAAACTCTACAGGTGCAATAGAGAGGATAGGATCTGATTGGCGTTCACCAGTCACCAGGGGGATCTGTCTGACTAAGGCTAATTCCTCTCTTCGAGATAATAGTTTGTCTAGTATTGGGAATAGTTTTAATAACTCCTGGCTAGAAGTATACAAAGGGCAGTAAATTTGATCTGGGACTGCAATTAACTGATCAGGTAAGAGTGAAAGATTTCTCGCTGAATCTCTTTGAGAGTTACAAAAAGCTGGGGGATTTTTTTGCTGACGATTTACAAAACTTTCTACCGTCTTCACCTGAATTGTTAATTGGCCTCTCAGAACTCGTATCCGATGAGGATCGGGATCTGTGAGTGCTTGCTCAATCAGAGCCATCAAATCTAGCTGACGCTGTACCAGTCTCCCAGCTTCAGTATAAAATTTTTCATTTGTTGCCTTTGATGTAAGATTTGAAATTAGGGAAGATGGGGACTCATATCCAGCCGCCAAGGTATTTCCTAATACAGAAGTTAGACCAAAAGGCAGCAAGAAGCCGAAAAAGGAGTGTCTCATGTCAAAAACGTTGAGCAGATAGGAGTATGAAAAATCTAAAATAGATATTAAATTGAAGAAAATCACCGACCATCGACAACCGTCAATCCATTCTACTTTCTGTTAAGCGAAGCGTCGCCAGGTTGTTACCAGTGCTGAAACACGATTACATGCAAGTTTCCCAGGATCAGCCTATTAATTCTGAGGCTCCACTCCAACTGTTGCTATTTGTCGATGGACGACCAAAGTCTCGACAACAAGTGCAGCGTATCCGTGCTTACTTAAAAGAATTGCAGGCTGAGTATAACTTTGAACTTCAGATTATCGATGTCGGGCAACAACCCTATTTAGCAGAACATTTTAAATTAGTTGCAACGCCAGCTTTAATCAAAATCCACCCAGAACCCAGACAGATTATAGCTGGAAGTAATATCATTGCCCAACTGAAAAACTGGTGGCCTCGCTGGCAAGGGGCTGTAGATGCTTATTTAAAATTGCAAGAAGACTTACAAGAACGAATCGATGACAATAATCGAATGTCGTCACCCAAATCCACAATTCGTTCTGTAGCTGTTTCGGCGGAACTAATCAAACTCTCAGATGAAGTTTTTCGCTTGAAACAAGAAAAAGAGAAACTTCAGGAGCAGTTGCAATTTAAAGACCGGGTGATCTCGATGCTGGCGCATGACCTCCGCAATCCACTCACAGCTGCGGCGATCGCCATCGAAACTCTACAATCTAATTACAGTATAGAAATGGGTGCATTTGTGCGGCTGAAGCCAGCTATGGCAGCACATTTATTAAAACAAGCCCGTAGTCAAACTAAGACAATTGACCGGATGATTGCTGATTTGTTACAGGTAGGCCGGGGCAGCGATACAGAACTCCCTATCGTACCACAAAAAATGGAAATTGGCAAACTCTGTTTGGATGTATTGTCAGAATTGCGCGATCGCTACATGGCCAAATCCCAACAAATAGAAACGGATATTCCGCAAGATTTACCCAATGTCTATGCCGATCCAGAGCGTGTACGCCAAGTGCTAATCAACTTGTTGGATAATGCCATTAAATACACGCCAGAAGGGGGGAAAATCAGCATTGCTGGATTACACCGCACCACCCAAAAAATTCAATTGAGTATTGGTGACACTGGCCCTGGGATTCCTTTAGAAAAACGCGATCGCATTTTTGAGAATCACTACAGGCTACAACGGGATCAAAGTATCGATGGATACGGCATTGGTCTTTGTTTATGCCAACGCATTATTCAATCACATTACGGTCAAATTTGGGTAGATTCTGCCCCCAATGGCGGCGCATGGTTTCACTTTACATTACCAGTATATCCATTTTGACCAAGCCCCGTTCGGGCGGGTGTGGGGTGTGGGGTGTGGGCAAAGAGAAAGCCCCACCCAACAAAGAAAGGGGTTCCAAGCCCCGACCAATGCTGTCTTCCCTAAACCCTAACCCCTACACCCAACACCCTATGCGTAAAATAGCCAAAAATCTCAATTTTGCCGCAATGAACTTTGCACAATTTGATTTCGTC
>PWQB01000447.1 GCA_003556955.1 Nostocaceae cyanobacterium CSSed10_463m | reverse complement strand
TCAATAAAAAATTAGCAGATCAGTGAAGTACTGAACTGCTAATTTTAGAATTATAGCACTACGCATACACGTGAGGACATTGTTGATTGCTGAAAGCCTTGATGTACGGGCGGGTTTACTAAGGATTTCGACGAAACACAGACTGACTCTTGAACCCGCCCCTACCCACTCAGCACTCAGCACTCAGCACTCAGCACTTTGCTATATTTCTAATTTTCACTCAGCACTCAGCACTCAAAGTAAGCACTCAGCACTCATTGAGGCTTAATAGCGTGGTGAATAGCCACCACCAGAGCGACTACCTTTTTCCTCCCGTGGTCTAGCTTTATTAACTTTCATTGCGCGACCCATCCATTCCGCACCATCTAGAGCCTCAATCGCAGCATCTTCTGCGGCTTCTGATTCCATTTCTACGAAACCAAAACCCCGTGCGCGTCCGGTTTCCCTATCTGTGGGTAATTGAACTCGCTTAACAGTGCCGTAATCGGAAAATACTTTGCTGAGGTCGTCTTCGGTGACGCTGTAGGATAGGTTGCCTACGTAAATTGACATGAAACTCTCCAGAATCCATTGATGCAGAGATGTTTATCCGGAGAGCCGCTTGCATTTATAACTAAAAACAAGATCCGTATCGCCGAACATAACTACTCTAAGCAAATGCTAACATAACTTTTCCGAATAAAAAGCTTAAACTTTGCATTTTTTTGCGTGTATATGGTAGGATAAATGGAATTTTCATATATTTACTATTTTTTATCTTAAATTTTTGCCTCCTCGATCCTGTCTTCACTGTCGCCATTTCGATTAAAGGAGTTAAGGTAAGGTATTAGCGTTATTAAACTTCAGGGGTATTTTGAAAACTATATTCGCCAATTATGCCCTAGATAAGTTAAAGATTGAAATAGCTGGCAATTTATATCCAGCATTCCTCTAACCTATCCTCTAGGAAAAGCTCCGCCATTAATTTAGCGTCTTTTCGCCCTAGCAGGCAGCTTGTTTGAGGATGAAATCACAGCCCTAAGCGTGACGTTTTATCTTGAAATTTCACCGAAATTACCTCAATTTGACTGTTTAGCTGGACAGCTACTCTTTTTCTTGAAATTTCCATGTCAACTCTCGTCATCGTCGAATCTCCGACCAAAGCTCGTACCATTCGCAACTACCTGCCAAAAGACTATCGGGTGGAAGCGTCTATGGGTCATGTCCGTGACCTACCCCAATCGGCTAGTGAAATTCCCGCCGCCGTGAAAGCGGAACGGTGGGCGCAGCTGGGGGTAAATATAGACGCAGACTTTGAACCGGTGTATGTTGTCCCCAAAGACAAAAAGAAGGTTGTTACCCAGCTCAAAGATGCCCTCAAAGGTGTTGATGAACTGATTTTGGCAACTGACGAAGACCGGGAAGGTGAAAGCATCAGTTGGCATTTGTACCAATTGCTGAAACCCAAAGTTCCGACTAAGCGGATGGTGTTTCACGAAATTACTCAAGAAGCTATAAAAAAAGCTTTGAAAAACTGCCGCAATATTGATGAGCAGTTAGTTCGCGCCCAAGAAACACGGCGCATTTTGGATCGATTGGTGGGCTATACCCTGTCTCCCCTGTTGTGGAAAAAAATCGCCTGGGGATTATCTGCTGGGCGAGTACAATCTGTGGCTGTGCGACTGTTAGTCAAAAAGGAACGCCAACGCCGTGCTTTCCATGAAGGTACATATTGGGATTTAAAAGCTAGCTTGATGCAGGAAAAAACTGCCTTTGCTGCCCAATTGACCACACTGGGAGGAACCAAAATAGCCACTGGTAGCGATTTTGATGCCGCCACTGGACAAATTACCGCCGGGCGCAATGTCTTGTTGCTGAATGAAGAGCAAGCTTTAGCTCTCCAGGAACGTTTGACCGGGAAAACCTGGAACGTCAACAGCATCGATGAACGCCCGGTAACGCGTAAACCTGCGCCACCTTTTACTACTTCCACACTGCAACAAGAATCCAACCGCAAACTGCGCCTCTCAGCCAGAGACACCATGCGGATTGCCCAGAGTTTGTATGAGCAAGGGTATATCACCTATATGCGTACAGATTCAGTACATTTATCTGATCAGGCGCTGACAGCTGCTCGTAGCTGTGTAGAACAACTTTATGGTAAAAACTACCTCAGCCCCCAACCTCGGCAATACACCACCAAATCGAAAGGCGCACAAGAAGCCCACGAAGCTATTCGTCCGGCTGGTAGTACTTTCCGTACTCCCCAAGAAACTGGTTTAAGTGGCCGGGAACTTGCGGTTTATGACTTGATTTGGAAGCGGACTGTAGCCAGTCAAATGGCTGACTGTCGGCAGACCCAAATTAGTGTCCAGTTGCAAGTTGAAGACGCTGGCTTTCGTTCTTCTGGTAAGCGCATTGATTTTCCGGGATTCTTGCGTGCTTATGTGGAGGGGTCAGATGATCCAGATGCGGCTTTAGAAGATCAGGAAGTGATTTTGCCTAGTTTGAAAGTGGGTGATCATCCAAAATGTACTGATTTAGAAGCCGTAGGTCACGAAACCCAACCACCAGCAAGATATACCGAAGCTAGTCTAGTCAAAACTTTAGAAAGTGAAGGCATTGGTCGTCCTAGTACCTACGCCAGCATCATCGGCACAATCATCGATAAGGGTTACGCCCAATTGGTGAGTAATGCCTTGATTCCGACTTTCACAGCTTTTGCCGTCACCAACCTCCTAGAAAAGCATTTCCCGGATGTTGTAGACCCCAGTTTCACCTCCAAGATGGAACAAACCTTAGATGATATTGCCACAGGCGAAGCTAAGTGGTTGCCCTATTTACGGGAGTTTTATCTGGGAGACAAAGGTTTAGAAACTTTAGTCAAAGAACAGGAAAGTCAAATTGATGCTGGTCAAGCCAGAACAGTATTACTGGAAAATTTAGAGGCTAAAGTCCGTATTGGCAAATATGGCCCCTACATCGAAGTGGATAATGATGGCACTGTGGTTACTGCCTCAATTCCCAAAGACCTGACACCCTCCGACCTTGACCCGAAACAGGTAGAAGTCCTACTCAGGCAAAAAACAGTGGGGCCTGACCAAGTAGGTCGGCATCCTGAAACGGGCGAACCAATTTATCTCAAAATTGGCACTTACGGTCCTTATGTGCAGTTGGGTGATAAAACCGAAGAAAATCCCAAACCCAAACAAACTTCTCTACCTAAAGGTGTCACTCCCGAAAATGTCACCTTAGACATGGCTGTGGGTCTTTTGGCTCTACCCCGGACATTGGGAGTACATCCTGACACAGGTAAGAAGATTCAAGCTAGTTTGGGGCGTTTTGGCCCTTATGTAGTTCATGACCAGGGTAAGGACGGCAAAGACTATCGCTCTCTCAAAGCGGCTGATAATGTGTTAACAGTTTCCCTGGAAAGGGCATTGGAGTTATTAGCCGAACCGAAAAAGGGACGTGGCGCTAGTAGTAGCAAGTCTAAGGCGGCTTTACGTGAATTGGGTATGCACCCAGAAGAAGGAACTCCTGTGAATATTTATGATGGCCCCTATGGCCCTTATATTAAGCACGGCAAAATTAATGTGAGTATACCAGAAGGCCAATCGGTAGAAGACATTACACTATCTACAGCCCTAGAATTATTAGCAACCAAAGCATCTACTAAAAAAACTACTCGCAAAACGAGTCAATCAACAACCTCTCGGAGGCGAACTTCGTCGCAGTCATCTAAGTCAACTGCTAAATCATCTAAGACCAGTGCTAAAAAAAATGATGCCGAGGGTTAATTAAGGTCAAGAATCAAAAGTCCATAGTGGTTGTAAAACTTGCTAACTCTGGACTTTTGGCTCTTGATTCAGCACACAGATCATGGGTGAAATGCCATTTTGTACGTTTGTAATGTGATACTCTAAAAAGTAAGGGGAATCACAACTCCAAATTCTCGAAGTAGCTCACTTTCAGAATTCGTCAGTTTGTATCAGCCCATTCTCAAACTAAAAGTGCGAAAGTACGCAAGTTATGATGCGTAGCTATTAGTCAAAATATTGAGGTAGTATCTCAGGAGCAGTCAGTTCAATGGACTATATAGATAAAGTGCTAGAAAAGCTGAAGGCGTTGGCACGCAAGCTCATTGAAGGCTTATTAGGGCCAGAATGCGAGCCGGAGCCGGAACTAATTCCGATTCCTGTGCATGAGCGAACACGTCGCCGTTAAGCAGCCCAAAGAAATTGAACTCATCTTCACCACTGACCAGTATTTTAGTGCTGCACGGGCCAAATTTAAATTTACTCGGACAGCGAGAACCAGGAATTTATGGTTCCTTGGGACTGGCTGAAATTAATCGCTTGTTAGAAGCAGAGGCTTTGAAGTTTCAGGCGCAAGTGGTTTGCGTGCAGTCAAATCATGAGGGGGTTTTAGTAGATACTATTCATGGGGCTTTAGGAAAACATCAGGGAATTTTAATTAATGCCGGAGCTTACACCCATACTAGTGTGGCTTTGCGGGATGCGATCGCTGGTGTTAACCTACCTACAGTAGAGGTCCATCTGAGCAATATTTATCGCCGGGAAGACTTCCGCCACCATTCTTTCATCGCTCCCGTAGCCATTGGACAAATAAGTGGTTTTGGTGTGCAAAGTTACTTACTGGGCTTACAGGCTCTAGTGCATCATTTACGCAATAAATAAGTTAAGATTTATTTGTTTGTGAATATGCGCTATCCACTGATCAATCGGTATAAAGGTACTTTATCAGGAGCATTACTGGGTGAAATTTTAGCCAAGGATGCTAATCAGCATGATTATTTTGGTGCTGATGTCAGCAAAATAGCAGTTCTGATTACTGAAAGCTTAATCAAGTTAGGCAAATTAGATATAGATAATTGGCTAGAGGGTGATCAAACAAAGTCTCCTCATTTAGATATCACTGATGGTGCTTTACCAAAAGCTATGATTGCCACATTACCAGTGGCACTTTTTTTTCATGAGCATCAGGCTAACCTACGACAAAATCTACTGCATCTGTTGCAAATATGGGGAGATGACCCAATTGTTCGAGATGGCACATTAGCAGTAGGATATGCGATCGCTCAATGTTTCACCGAAAAACTTCATCCTCAAACCCTAATACCAGAAATCATCACTTTTATTGGGGAAACATCAACACTTCTCCCACAAAAATTAATAAAACTTAATAATTTATTAGAGCAAAGAGTGGGGTTAGAATCGGCACAAGCCGAATTCCGTAGAGAAGCAGATCCGAGTAATGTAATTGCTATGGCTTTTTACTGCTTTCTCAGCACCTTGGAAGACTTGCCTCTGGCAGTTTTACGGTCAAATATTCAGGATAGTATCTGGCCAGGAGAAACTAAAATTTTAAATAACCAAACCATTTCTACAATTACGGGAGCCTTGTCAGGAGCTTACAACAGTACTGCGGGTATACCCGTAAAATGGCAACTTTTATTATGTCCAAATAATTTAGCGCCTGGGGAACTAACAAATTTTTCCCAGATGCTAGAATTAGCTGATGCACTTGTTGCTGTATGGTCAGGAGTGTATGATCCCGCCTTACATTTAAAGGATTACCCAGGGGAGGGATGTATCAGATATGAAAAACAGGCTCAACTTTGCGTATTTGCATCTCCTCGCATTATCCAGTCGCGTTAATGTCATATTCACCGTTCCATCTGTAGGCGCAAAATATCAGCTATGAATAGAAAATTTAGTAGTTTTCTACTCACCAAATATCACCATTATCTGTAGGTAGCTATTGTGTGCAATCGGCTTCAACCAGATCCC
>PWQB01000263.1 GCA_003556955.1 Nostocaceae cyanobacterium CSSed10_463m | reverse complement strand
GCTCTTCCGATCTGATTCCATTACTTCAAATACTTGGGGAAGACGTTTGTAAGCTTCTTTTTCAAATCTCCCTGTTAATGGAGTTGGATTACCTCCAAATAATCCCCATTTAATTTCACTACGATCTACAATTGCTGATGGAAGAGATGAGAGCCACTCATCATGATTTTGAGCCAGTTTTAATATATTCTCTCGGTGCATCTCGAAAACTGTATTTTCATTGAAATTTGGATCAATCCATTGGTAAATCTTGGTTAGTTTATGCAAATCAATTTGACCTTTAAACTGAGGATGTAAATATGCGGCTGGATTAGAAGTAAGCATGATTTCAATATATTTATTGAGCAGCAATCTAATAAATTTTGACCCTTCCTGAAAACGACGAATTGCTGTTTCATGTTCTTCTAGTTCTAAATGACAACGTGCTTCTGCAATATACGCTAAACATAACGTCATAATATATTTATCAATCATTTGACTTTTCTGGGAAAGTTCGTTAACTGTCAAATCTTTGTAAATATGTTCTGCTTCTAAAAATCGGTTAATCGCTTGGAGGGCGCTATTTCTCCGATTTTCAGGTTTAGTCATAGTGAAGGCATTAATTGCTAATTCGATTCCAGCATGGAAGTTAGCATAGAAACTCAAATCAATTTTGCGATTAATTTTGTTTAGCAGTTCTTGTGCTTGTTTTAGTTGTTGTTCTATTTCCTGGAGGCGTTGTGCAATGACGGCAAAACCCATCACTGAGACACCAAGATTAAGTACACTAGCAGCAGTAGTTATCTGCAAAATTCCTTGATTTCGCAGTATATTCTGTCCAATATCCCCTATTTGAGTTTCAATACTACCTAAACGCCCATTAACATCAGCAAATCCTTTTGTAGTCACAGCAATATTAGCTCCTGAAGTCAGAAGATTTGCCCCTGAGAATACAAGGTTTAGTAAATTTTGAGGTGAACCACTTGGCGTTAGTACTGGGGAATTATTTGTTGTTTCTCTCAACCAAGCGACAACCTGTTTTGTTGTAGAATCTACGACTACACCCCCAATCCTGATAATACTTCCATCTGCCAAGCCTTTCGCAATCCAATTTGTAAGCGCAAAAGTTACTGTAAGTGCTAAACTCATAATTTTTTATTCGTTGGTAAACCCTCAGCAGCGCGATATCCCGTGAAAAGCTGCTTTGTCGATAAAAGCCGCAAATACTCGCGCTTTACTCAGTATTCCCAATTAAAGTTCTAATATCTCTACTAAACTAACGCCTTTGTCTGTGTTCTGTGCGCCTGTTGTGGTATGCGCTACGCGAACGTTAAAAAGAGCGATAGCTACGCTTGCCAAAGGTATCGCTCAAACACCAGACCAACCAGATATAGTTAAATTAAAGAAAAGATGAAAATTCAGAATAATTATGCTTAGTGGAATTAAACAAAAGGCTGTTGTCGGTAAAGATGGCAAAATTGAACTGTCTACAACGGAACTACCAGAAGGAACAGTTGTAGAAGTCATTGTGCTATTTGAACAACCCACTGAAGACGATGAAACTACCTATCTGATGAAATCAGAAGCTAACAAAACACATTTACTTAAAGCTTTAGAGAATGTAGAAAAAGGAAATTTAATATATGTTGATTTAGACGAATATGAAAAAGGTGGCATTTGAACCAGAAGCCTTTGAACAACTAGGTGAATGGGCGACAGAAGATAAAAGAATTTTCAAAAAAATATTGGCACTAATTAAAGATATACAAAGAGATGCTTTTTCAGGAATAGGCAAGCCAGAAGCCCTGAAATATGAACTACAAGGTTACTGGTCAAGGCGTATCTCAGATGAACATCGATTAGTTTACAAAGTGGAAAAAGATTTATTAATTATTTTGTCCTGTAAATATCATTATGACTAATAAATTTTATACTTATAGTGCTTTTGTCTTCACAATAATGCCTTAGTGAATTAAGCTGAAAAAAGCAATACCCAAACTTAATCAAAAGCCTGGGTATTACCAAAAATGAAAATAGATTGTAAGTTACCAACAAATTAGCAATTAGAGCAATTAGCTAAACAGCACCACTATTTTTATTAAATAGAATTGCTACAGTTTTGAAAATTAATTTCAAATCGTATAATAAACTCCAATTTTTTTGATACTCTAAATCTAGGCGAATTACATCCTCAAAACTGCGTACCTTAGAACGGCCATTGACTTGCCATTCTCCAGTCATACCGGGTTTAACGTCTAAACGTTGCCATTCCGGTACTTCATAGCGCTCGACTTCATCAGGTGTAGGTGGTCTAGTTCCTACTAAGCTCATATCTCCTTTGAGGACGTTCCAAAATTGCGGTAATTCATCCAAGCTGGTGCGGCGCAAAAACCGCCCTACCTTCGTGACTCTAGGATCTTTTTCATTCTTGAAAAATGCACCTTGGACTTCATTTTTAACTTGGGATTTTTTCGCTTCAGCGTCTACGCACATGGAACGGAATTTCCAAATTTTAAACCGTTTGCCCATCCAACCGCAGCGAATTTGACCAAAGAAAATGGGGCCGGGATCATCCAGTTGGATAGCCACGACAATGGGAATGAACAAAAATCCGGTAATTACCAAACCCACTAGTGCGCCCACTACGTCTATGAGCCGTTTCATCCAAGATGCTACAGAAGGATGAGTGGCGGGTAGTGGCTCTACTTTGCGAGAATTACTTTTTTGGCTGTCTGTGGGTGTGTTAGTTTCTATGGGCTGGGTTTCGCTGTTAGGCTCAATGGGAAAAACTTCATCTAATCCTGTGAGGGTTAGTACTGCCATGACTTGAGGTGTAACATTCCGCAAAGTCAAAGCAATGCCTTTTTCCTGGGCATTTTTGAAATTACTCACCAGCGCCCCCAAACCACTACTATCCATAAAAGTGGTCTGGTGAAAATCAATAATTATTTGTTTGAGAGGTGTATTTTCTTCAGTTAAATCTTGGCAGGTTTGCTTAAAGGCTACGGCCTCAAGCACGCTTAAGCGCGGTGACACCTGCACTATCACAGTTTCCTGGTTAGAAGTAACTGAAAAGTCTTCCTGTGTGGGTTGGCTAGTCATGAAGCTCTGCACTTTCGTTGCTATGTAAATTTAAACTGCCAAAAATTATTTTATCCTGAGAATTTACTTAACCTCATACTAAGCTGATAGTTTTTTAGTAGGCATAAACACTGATAGTTATTTACTGAGAATGAAAGCAGAGATTGCCAGCGACGATTCACAATAGAACAAGAAGTAAAAAACATCCTCTCTTTTGTGCCGACGCAACGAGATCGCGTTGCTACTATCCCATGACTGTTAAAACTACGGTTCAACCTACAGCACGCCTGATTGAGGTCTTTTCTGCTATTCAAGGGGAAGGACTGAATGTCGGGACACGTCAACTGTTTATTCGCTTTGCTTTTTGTGACTTGCGCTGCCACTTTTGCGATAGCGCCCACACTTGGAATGCACCCACTACTTGCCGGATAGAGCGATCGCCTGGATTGCGTGACTTTGAAATTCACTCTAATCCTGTCCCATTACCCATCTTAGTTGAATGGGTTGAAAGGCAAAATCTACCTTGTCTACACGATAGCATTAGCTTAACTGGCGGCGAACCTCTTCTTCATGCAGCTTTCTTAAAGAATTTTTTGCCCCAAGTGCGATCGCTTACCAATTTACCTATATATCTAGAGTCTGGCGGACATCGCCCCGAACAATTAGGGCTGATTTTACCCTACTTAGACTCTGTGGGCATGGATTTAAAACTGCCTAGCGTCAGTGGCGAAAGTCTCTGGCCAGAACACACAGAATTTTTACAATTATGTTCAGACTCAAATTTAGAGGTTTTTGTGAAAATAATTATTTCTGAATCTACAGATGCAGCCGAGTTGGAACGTGCAGCAATTATGGTGGCAGATATCAGTCCAGATATCCCCGTATTTTTACAACCTGTGACACCTTTACCAGCCTCTGAACAACTGACGGCAACACCTGTACTCCCACCTGCTCCAGAACAAGTGTTGATCTGGCAAGCTTTAATGAAGCAGTTTGTACCACAAGTCCGAGTTATACCTCAAACTCATAAAATGTTAAATCAACTGTAAATCAAATATTTTTTGGGGGTGGAAAAGACCCACCCCAGCTATTGACTGCATTTTACAGTCCGGCTTCATCTGTAGCTCTAGACTTAGCTTTGGCTTTGTTGGCGCTGCGTTTGAGAGCAGAAAGTCTTGCTTCGTAGCGAGAACGTTGGCGCTTGCTAGGTGTGTTGTCAATCATTGTTTTTAAGGCACTACCCAGACTCTTGTAGGCGTTAGGGAGACTATAACCAAAGCGCGTTGCTAGAGCGATCGCTTTCTCGTCAGCAACTAGCAATTCTCTGATTTGCTTCTCCCCATTATTTTTTTGATACAATCGCCAGCCAGAGACACCACAAAGTGCCAAAGCTAACACCAGCAATAGTCCATCCTGTACCCACAATTCGCCCACAGCACCGCCTAAACCAATGGCTAATGCTGCCATTTCCCAGCCATCTTTGGGAATAGTATCGTTTTGAATGCGAGCAACTTCATGCCAGAACAGCAAATTACGCTGATCCATTGCGAGAGCATCCCATTTCACCAAGTCAATTTGAATTTCTACTTGGTCTTTACCAATTTCTTCGCAGCGAATCATCGGTGGATTCACCTCGGTTGTACCTTCAACCGTGACCCAGCTCTGCAATTCTGGCGGTAGTAAGCCTTTTAACCGCCGGAGTTCACTCATTTCCGCCTTGGCAAAGGAGGTTGCGTAGGATGTCATAAAATCCAGCCCTAGAAAACTTCAGTATATAGTGAGGGTATCACTTTGGAGTATAGCTATTTCAGTGATGATTCGCCTCATTCATGGGGAAAACTTCTGGCCTCTTCGGTGATGATAATCGGATCGAGGTGGATATTAGTAGAGCGATTGCCTCCGGCACGCGAAGCGCGATCGCAACAGCTTTGCTTGATGCTACGCCTATAATTTACATAAACTTTACACTCTGTGCCGAGGTTTATGTAATCTATCCAACCTCCGATGATTGGAAATCTCAAAATACCTGTTTTCATGATCTGCACCTGGATGATTCTTGCGATTGACAATTTCTCCACAGGCATCTTTCAGTCTCTCTAGAACTGACGGCGACTTTCAACAAGTACCTAAAAACTTAAGTATGTTGCACCTCTATACTTTAAAAATTTTACGCCAAATTCATTTAAGATATACGTATACACTCTCGGTACTTATTTGGTGGCTATATTAAAATATACCTCTTAAGACTCCACTCAATCAAGCAATAATCTTGTTTAACCATTGATTTTAGGGGTTTAAAGAGAATTAACCAATATATTTTTATACGCTTCGTCAATATCTGTTAATTATTTTTTATAATTTGTTTCACACAATTTTACCAGGTAAACTACTGAGACACAATTCGATAATATCAATTCAACAATTGTTTGCAGTAATAAACAATACAATAGAATTACTTAAGTAAGTGATACAAAATTTACTGAATCTTCAATGAAAAATCCTTTGTTTTGAGAGATGCTAAAGAGAGAATAAAATATAGCACCATCAAAAGTGAGAAACAGTAATTCTCCTTAACACATTCTCATTCACCAAAACAGCTAGGGTACTTCTAAAGAGATTTTTTTATGCGTATTTTAATTTACTCTTACAATTACCATCCAGAACCAATTGGTATAGCCCCACTGATGACAGAGTTAGCAGAGGGACTGGCTAAACGTGGGCATGAAGTGCGCG
>PWQB01000339.1 GCA_003556955.1 Nostocaceae cyanobacterium CSSed10_463m | reverse complement strand
CTTGACTACAAACTACATTTCTCAAAATAGACAAGGTTTAGTATTAAAATGTGTACTTCATGTACTGGGTAATTTTTGTATTTTTGCACATTTTCATGACATAAATGATATAAAAGGTTTATTCAGTCAGGATTTGAATGTTTTTGTACTTACAATTCCCTATACTCCTAGCGCTCAAATTTGGTAAATTAAGGTAATCTTGATGGGTGCAAACGAAACAAGTAAAAATAGATTGGAGATACCTGTGAAACCATTGTAAACATTTACAGCATATTTTTTTGAGTAAAGTACACTAGGGCGGGCAAGATACCCAGCCACATAAGGATTTTTACAGAAAAGTAGTACATATTTACCTGTAACCTGCTGTATTGTTTGAGATGAAATGGTTCATCAACTGGACTATTACCTTAAACATTTGTAGTCAACCAATAACGTTAATGATTCGCCAACGTACTGCACAACTATTCAACCTCATTCGTGCATGGATGACCAAATTTTTAATTCCGGCTTTTCTCAGTTTCTTGTTGATAGTTGCCCCTGCTTTAGCAACAGAACAATCACGGGTGAGTATTGATGGTCGTTTAGTGTTTCAAGTTGGTAGAACTGAGCAATTTACCGCCAGAGAACGAGCAGATTGGATTAACTTGCGGCTACGTCAGATTGTTTTATCTCAAGAACCAGTGGAGGTAGTAATTCAAGAACGAAATCAATCGCCAGTAATTATGGTGAATCAAAAATATCTGCTGACTGTTACCCAGGCAGATGTGGTGAATAATAACACACCACGAGAACAAGCTGAAGCTTGGACTATGCAACTAGATACAGTTTTAAATCAAGCGCAGAGAGAGCGCAGTTTTGACTTTATTCGCAACGCGTTGCTGTTGAGTATTGGTGTTTTGTTCATAGCATTTGCCTGTCATAAATTTTTGGGATGGCTATGGAAGCGTTCTCAACAGGCAGTTTTGCAACGTTTACCCCCATCTCCTGATGAAGCAGAAGTAGATTCTAGTTCCTCCACAGCTTTGAATTTATTATTTAATTTTACCCTGCTAGGGGCGCGGATATGGGTGTGGGTGAGCGTAATTCTTTATATTACCAACTTATTCCCTTTTAGTCGGACTTGGAGTTATCGTCTTGCTAATCAATTGATTCAAACTTTGACATCTCCTATATTGACTTTGGGTCAAAGTGAATATTCTGTTATTTATTTACTAGTCTTAATAGGAATGTTATTAGGACTAATGATTGTAGCAGGTGCAGTAACCAACCTTCTGAGAACGAGGATTTTACAATTTACAGGCATAGATAGGGGCGCTCAAGAAGCCATTGCAGTTATTACTAAATATAAAATTATTATTGTGGGCGCAATTGTATTATTACAAGTCTGGGGACTAGATTTAAGTTCACTGACGATTTTAGCAAGTGCTTTGGGTGTGGGGATTGGTTTTGGCTTTCAGGATATTGCTAAAAATTTTGGTAGCGGTGTGATTTTGTTATTTGAGCGTCCCATTCAGGTGGGAGATTTTGTCCAAGTGGGAGACATAGAAGGGACTGTAGAGCGCATTGGTGGTCGTAGTACCTTATTAAGAACTGTAGATCAAATTTCCATTATTGTACCCAACTCCCGCTTCCTGGAAGATAAAGTTGTGAATTGGAGCTATAAAAATCCAGTTTCTCGATTACGCATTCCGGTTGGTGTTGCTTATGGTTCAGATATTAGTGCAGTTAAGAAGGCACTGTTAGAAGCTGCTCATGAGCAGACTGAAGTTTTGTCAATTCCTCAACCGACGATCTTTTTTATTGGTTTTGGGGATAGTTGCCTAAATTTTGTCTTGCTTGTTTGGACTGCTAAACCTAGTGAACAATATTTAGTCAAGAGCAATTTGTACTTCCGAATTGAAGAACTATTTAGAAAGCATCACATCCAAATTCCATTTCCTCAACGGGATTTACACATCCGTTCTGGGAATTTACCTCTAGATTAATGTCCGGAGTTGAAAACAGTTGATAAATAAGTAAATCACCAGGGCGAAGGAAATTACTTGTATACTTTCACAAGTTGATCATACTTGTTAGGGTAATTCCTCATCGCTCTGGTGCTTCTTTAGCGGAAATGTCCGCCGTAAGGGTATAAGTAAAGGGTTTTCAAAGCCTATAACAGTTATTTAGAAATTATTGTATCAGTCCACACAATTTTCTTTTGTTTTCACAACCGCTATGATTGATGGTTTAGGTGCGTCGATGAACTAGGGTGGCACTAGCTTGATCTACAGGCATCATAATTAATTCGTTGATATTAACATGAGGCGATCGCGTGACGCAGAAAAATATCACATCAGCGACATCTTCGGCTATGAGAGGGGTAATTCCTTGGTAAACCTTGTCAGCCCGTGCATGATCGCCATGAAAACGCACATTGCTAAATTCTGTTTCTACCATCCCCGGATCAATGGAAGTCACCCGCACAGGAGTTCCTAATAAGTCCTGTTTTAAACCTTCAGAAATTGCCTTAACAGCAGCTTTAGTAGCACAGTAAACGTTACCACCGGGATAGGTCTGATGCCCAGCAATGGAACCTAAATTCACAATATGACCGCGATCGCGTTTCACCATCCCAGGTACTACATAGCGGGTCAGGTAAAGCAACCCCTTGATATTAGTATCAATCATTTCATCCCAATCTTGAAAGTCGCCTTCATGTAACTTATCTAAACCGCGACTCAAGCCAGCATTATTAATCAGAATATCAATATCCGACCAGGCAGGAGGTAAGCTAGAAATGGCAGATTCCACCGCCGAGCGATCGCGCACATCTAACTGTAACAAATGAGTCTCCACCCCAAACTCTTGATTGAGTTGATCGGCTAATTCCTGTAAACGTTCCCATCGTCGCGCCGCTAAAATCAATTTAGCCCCCGCACCAGCAAAAATTGTGGCGCAAGCAGTACCGATACCACTACTCGCCCCAGTAATCAGAATAATTTGATTTTTTAGAGAAATCATAATTAATTAAAAGTTAATCGTTAAGAATACTTTAGAGAAAAAGGGGACAAGGGGAAAAGGGGCGGGTGTACACAATCATTGCTGCCAACCGCCCCTAGCAATCCCCCTTTCTTACTTAACTACTTGCAAACGCTGAGTAACCATTGTGATCCCATCACCCCGGAGAACTACCGCAGAAACCCAACGGGGGCCAGGCGTAGATGGTGCGCGTCCAATTTTAAAAAGTCCGCCGGATCTAAGTGATTGCAAATCTACAGATGTGGGATTGAGATATTTACTGACTTGGACTGGTTCTTCAATTGCAGTTCCCAAAAGTAAATCATCTCCCAGTGGTTCTTGGACAATAGCATCAAAACTATATTGCTGTCCGACTCTGACTTGCTGGGGTAAATTGACATTAATTTGAGGTGGCTGATTACCAGAAGTCAGCAAGCTCCGCTCTGATAAAATCTCTTGATGAACGATTTTTCCACCTTCAATTCTTTGGCGTGAAGTAATAGTGGCATTGAGAGCCAAATTGTTACTATTGGCAGAAGGTAAGCCAGTGATATTAGTTACCGTTTCGGCAACGATAGCATTGCCTTCAGCTTTCCAAGATTGCAACTGTGTACTGTATCGCAACTGGGGATATCGTTGCCAAAATGCCCTCAAAGATTTTTCTAAAGTTTGGGCGTTTAATCCATCTCCATGTGTGAAGTTGGGGCTGTATAATTGCATTAATCCTTTGATATCGCCTTGACTAGCGGCTCTATCCATTTGTGTTAACAAATTTCTCAACTCAGTCGGTGTATTGCTTGGCAGATTTTCCCCGGTTGGTATGGTTTGAGAAAAACCGTTGCTTGTTCGGGATTCACGAAGCCTTTGTCTTAAGGACATCTGAGATTCTTTGACAGCAGCAGATACCGGTTGTACTGGTTCTGGAGTCTTGGCTTGTACTGATTGTCCATGACTAGTGACACCCAGTATCAGCAGAGATAAAATCAACCAAATACCATGAGGAATTTTCTGTTGGTGTTTCAGTAACAAGGTAGTAATGTTAGTCATTGGGTAAGAGTTTACTGATTTGAGTAGAGAATGTCAGGAAATTGTTTTATCTTAGATAACCTAAGCGCGAAACGGTAGAGTTTTGATGGCAAACGCACCGATAAAATTATTAATAGCCGCCAGTGGAACAGGTGGACATTTGTTTCCGGCGATCGCACTGGCTGAAAAACTGTCAGACTATGAAATTGAATGGCTGGGTGTACCCAATCGTTTAGAAACTCAACTTGTTCCCAAGCAGTACCCTTTGCATACTATTGCAGTTGAAGGGTTTCAGCAAGGATTTGGATTATCCACACTGCGGATTTTGGGTCAACTAATGGCGGCGATTCTGGAAGTGCGGCGCATCCTCAAACAAGGGCAGTTTCAAGGTGTGGTCACCACTGGGGGTTATATCGCTGGACCAAGCATCATTGCAGCGCGTTCTTTGGGGTTACCTGTAGTTTTTCATGAATCTAACGCCTTACCCGGTAAAGTCACCCGGTTTTTTGGCCCTTGGTGCAAGGCGGTGGCTTTAGGGTTTGCCGAAGCTAGTAAATATTTACCCCGTGCCAAAACTGTCTATGTAGGGACTCCGGTACGTTCTCAATTCCTGGATGAAGGTCTAGATACATCACTAGATTTACCCATTCCCAATGGTGTGCCGTTAATTGTCGTCTTTGGTGGTAGTCAGGGTGCAGTAGCGGTGAATCAGTTAGTGCGCCAGTCAGCTGCGGCGTGGTTTGATGCAGGTGCTTATGTGGTACATTTAACAGGCGATCGCGATTCCGAAGCCGATAGTCTCAAGCATCCACAATACATAACATTACCCTTTTACGACAATATGGCCGCCTTATTAAGACGAGCCAATTTAGCCATTAGTCGGGCTGGTGCTGGTAGCTTGACAGAATTAGGGATATGTGGAACGCCAGCCATCTTAATTCCTTACCCCTTTGCTGCCGAAGATCATCAAACATACAATGCAGATGTATTTACTCAAGCTGGCGCAGCATTAACTTTTAAACAATCTGAGTTAACAACCGAGATATTGCAAACTCAGGTTTTAAATTTATTACAATCACCAACAGAGTTAGCTAAAATGGCAGAAAATGCCAAAGCGATCGCTGTTCCTGATAGTGCAGAAAAATTAGCCTCTTTAGTGCGCGAAGTTGTGGAAAGGTAAAGCCTGATTATTTTAAATATAAATATAAAAAGTGTCCGTATGTGTCATCTCCCAGGATACACATAACCTAGATCCTCGCAGACCTTCCTCAGTCCCCCATACCTTCTAGAGATAGTAACGTAGAGATTGTATAGCCCTCTTTCTTTTAAATCCTTTCGTGCAGGGAAATGTCCAATCTCTTTTGCAATACTGACAAGTAGCTCTTGAATAGATTTAAAGTCAGAATAATCTTGTCTTACAGGCTGATATTTATATCCAAGTTATGATGCAACTTTATCTATACCTCCATTTTTGTATATACCACCTACTATATCTAGTCGATTTACTTTTTCTAACTCTTTTGCAGTAGTTTAATTAGTATAAAAGCTAGTGACTTACTTAAACTTCCCCGACTTCCTCAGATAAACCTTGTCCATCATGAAAAGTGGAGTTGTTGTCATTGCGACGTAAGGAAGCAATCTCACCATCTTGACTAAAAACTACAGTTCTCAAAGTAGACAAGGTTTATTCCTTTATATTTGCATGATTTTGTTGTAGAATTTATTACCAGTAAATATTCTGGGTTTAATAAAAACAATCAATTTTCAGGGGTAGCTTT
>PWQB01000554.1 GCA_003556955.1 Nostocaceae cyanobacterium CSSed10_463m | reverse complement strand
TAATTAATTCGTTGAGTTGCAGAATTTCTCTTTTTAAAGCAATGGGGTCAACAGAAGCAACTACACCTTCTAAATCTCCTATAATCTTTTGCTGTTCTGTTTCAGTTAAATCCTCAAAATCTTCTGGGAGTTTCTTATTAATTTGCTCTTGACGATAAGCTTCTGGGTCTTCTAAAATCCTCTGACGCTTATCGCGCATCCGTTCTAAACTCCGCCGCACAGCGTAAATACTAGATGCAAAGCGACGTTGTAACATCGCCATTGTAAAACCTAAAGCCCGACCACGAGCGGTATCATCAGTTGAAGCTTTGATAGATTGGTCTTCTACATAATCGGTGAGTGCGTTGTAAAATTCCAATTCTTCCGCATCAATTTGAAATTCAATAGTTTCAACTTTGCGGTTAGTGAATAATTTTTTCACAATACCTGTTTCTTCCGGGAACGTAACCAAAGCTTCTTTAGTCCGGCGCAAGTAAAAAGGAGCATTATTCCGCACCATAGCTTCCTCTAAACTTTTCACATCACCGTAAACATCTCGGTCTAACAGTTCTAGGAATAAACAAAAGTTTTTGGGGTCGCCTTTGTGGGGCGTGGCTGTCATTAATAAATAGTGGTCGGTAATTTCTGAAAGCTTTTCACCAAGTTTATAAGCCAAGGTTTTTTTATCGGAACTGTAAGCACTCATTTTATGTGCTTCGTCCACAATAATTAAGTCCCAGTTACTTCTTAATAAACTGTCTTTAGCGTCTTCAATCCGAGAAACCCAAGATACTGATGTGACAACTTGATTTTTCTCTTTCCAAGGATTAGAACCATAGTTAGCCCGCAAGACATCACCACGAACTACCTCAAATTCTTCCCGAAATTTATCTTTGAGTTCGCGCTGCCATTGAAATGTCAGGTTGGCGGGTGTAATAATGAGTGTGCGTTTAACTAATCCTCTGACTTTGAGTTCTTTCAGCAGCAGTCCGGCCATGATGGTTTTCCCAGCGCCGGGGTCATCAGCGAGTAAAAACCGGATGCGGGGCTGTTTAAGGAAATAGTCATAAACTGCTTCTAATTGATGGGGTAGTGGGTCTACTCGTGCGATCGCCAAAGCAAAATAAGGGTCGTATTCGTAGGCTAAACCCAAGCGTAAGGATTCCACACCTAAACGAAAGTGCTGCGCGTTACCGTCAAAGGGTTCTTTTTCAGGTGTAGATTCCAACTGTTCCAACTGTTCAGCACTGAGAATTGGTTCGTGAACCTGATTAGTATTGAGTCCTTTACCAATGAGTTTAACCGCAGCACCCATTGGAATCACCATCAGCACTTGTACAGGTTCAGGGAAGATGGGGCCACGAACAATTACATTCGACTTCAGTTGGTCAATTTTCATGTGGTTGCAGTTGAATTTTGACTGTTGCTATAACTTCTGCCCTGCAACGATTGACCGCACTTCGCCATTGCGACGTACTATCGCTTCGCCGTTGGCAACATCAACTAAAGTCCAACCACTAGCACCTATGCCTTCTCCAATATGTACCCGGCGAGTTACGCCTTCAAATTCAAATAAAGCCGCAGATTTTTCACCTAACTCTAGTAATCCGGCTAAAGTATGGGTAGCTGTTATTACAGGGGCAGTTTGTAAATATGCTTGCTGTTGAGTCTCTGCTGTCGGTGATGGTGGCCGCACTGGTACAGCAGGTATTCCAGGCTGAGGCGCAGATGGCGGACGGACGTTAACAGGTGCGCTCTGCACGGGTACAGGTTGGAGTTCTGGGCGCACAGTGGCAGCTACCATATTGGCATTTGCTGGTGGTTGCACAGCTGTGTTGGTATTAGATGCAGGTGCAGGAGCGTTGGGAGTCGGTGGTGGAGCATAGCGCATTGGTGATGGTGCTTGATAAACAGGAATGTAAATGCGCTCGACAACACCTGTAGAACGGTTAGCAATAGGTTGTGTGTTGTTAGCAGCTATAGGTGGTGCTAAATCGCCAACCCCAGAAGACTGAGAAACGCCCTGATTATTGAGTCTAGAGTTACTAGATGAAGCTCCTTGTTGGTCTATAATTGCCAGCGCTGCCAGCATATAGTTAACTAATTCTGTCTGAGCATCTACCTTGGGAGGTAACTGTGTCTGCTCCTGGGATAGATAAATATCTGGTTCAGTCAATCTGGAAGTGATCAAATTCAGCAATCCAGACTGCACGAGATATATTGTACCTGCGATCGCCACGCCGATAGTTGTGCCGGCAATCAGTAGTTTTCGCGGATTCAGACGAGTTTTCTGGTGCTTAGTAATAGCCCCAGATTTATTAACTACGACTGTACCAACTTGCTCATTCCTGACTTGAGAAACTGTTTTTCCCGTCCGGGCGAGAGAGTTGTGTAAAACAACCTGCGGCACATTAATTGTTTGCAGATGCTCGTATTCTGAAGTCACTGGTTTACTAGATTGACCTGAATTGTGAAAGTAATTGTGTGCCGAGGTGTCTTCTACAGAACGTGGTGTGCGACTGCCATGCCTTAAGGTTGGGGAAGGCAGATTTCCATTCACATCTAAAATTTCGTCAATATCGGCAAATAGTTCATCCATCAAGCCATCAGCATAGAAATCTATTGACCACGGTTCGTTGGTGATCAAGTCTTCTGATGGTTCTGGAATAATGAGATGGGTTCTGGCTGCTTGTAACATAAGGCATTTTGGGTTGTGGTTGCCAGGACGGGGCAACGCCGCCCCTATTGCCTGGAAATCAAGATTTTTACACCAAGGCTCTCAGTCTTCGTCAAAATTAGACGCATTCCTGGCTTGGCAGTATTAAATTAAACTTTACTCGAAGAGTTCTGATGATGCCATTACTTAATTTATGTCACCTATCATACTACTTACTTCACATCTACTATACCCAACCTTCATGAACTTTAAATTAAGCTAATGCCGGAAACTCTGACTGGCTCTTGTTTTTACGCAATTCTAAATATATTAATAAAGCGTTAACATCCGCCGGATTCACCCCACCAGTGCGTGCTGCTTGACCAATAGTTAGGGGTTTGACTTTACTGAGTTTTTCCCTTGCTTCTTTAGAAAGAGTCTCTATTGTGTTGTAATCCAAGTCCGCAGGTAGTTGGCGGTGTGCCTGACGGGCGATTTGTTCAATTTGATTTTGTTGTCTAGCCAAGTAGCCAGAATACTTGATGTCAATTTCTGCCCCTTCTTTTTCCGCTTGCTTGAGGGTGGGATTTCCCAGTCCGTAGCTGTCGAGGTCAACGTAATGAAAACCTGGACGGCGCAGTAAGTCAGCTAGGGTAATTGAACCTTTAATTGTTTGTTGGGATACAGAAGCGATCGCCTGGCCAATTTCATCATGTTCTTTGATTCTGGTGGCATATAGGCGTTGTTTTTCCTGAGTTATCTGGGCTTGTTTGGTAGTATACAAATTCCATCGTCGGTCATCAATCAAACCGATTTCCCGTCCCAGAGGGGTTAACCGTTGGTCAGCATTATCAGAACGTAGGAGTAAGCGATATTCCGAGCGGCTAGTAAGCATTCGGTAAGGTTCCCGCAAATCTTTAGTACACAAGTCATCAACCAGCGTGCCAATATAACTGTGTTCACGGGGAAAAACAATCATTTCTTCACCACGCACCAACCGCGCCGCATTAATTCCCGCCACAATTCCTTGGGCTGCGGCTTCTTCATAGCCTGTTGTACCGTTAATTTGTCCTGCACAGAATAAACCAGAAATTTTCTTAGTCATCAACGTGGGATAACACTGAGTTGCTGGTAAATAGTCATATTCCACAGCATAAGCTGGACGCAGCATCGTACAGTTTTCTAAACCAGGGAGACTACGTAACATCTGCAATTGCAAATTTTCCGGCAACCCTGTAGAAAATCCTTGGATATATAATTCCGGAATATCTCGTCCTTCTGGTTCAATAAAGATTTGGTGGCTTTCTTTATCAGCAAAGCGCACAATTTTATCTTCAATACTAGGACAATAGCGAGGTCCTTTAGCTTCCACCCAACCACCATAAACAGGTGATAAATGTAAATTTTCCCGAATCAGCCGATGGGTTTCCGCCGTCGTGCGGGTGATATAGCAAGGAATTTGTTCTCTTTCTACCCACGCATCTGGGTCAAAACTAAACCAGCGTACTTGTTCATCCCCTGGCTGGATAATCATTTTGCTGTAGTCAACTGACCGCTTATCTACCCGTGCTGGCGTACCAGTTTTTAACCTGCCGGTTTCAAAGCCCAAGCGATTTAAAGTTTCAGTCAAACCCTCAGCCGCAAATTCCCCAGCCCTTCCAGCTGGCATAGATTTTTTGCCCACCCAAATCTTACCACCCAAAAAGGTGCCGGTGGTCAAGATTACCGCTTTACAGCCAAAAGCCACACCAAAGTAAGTCTCAACACCAATCACTTCATCATTAGCACCCAGAACCAAGTCTGTAGCCATTGCTTCACGAATGCTGAGATTTTCTTGGTTTTCCACAATAGTTTTCATCACAGCCGCATATTCGCGCTTATCACTTTGGGCGCGTAATGCCCACACCGCAGGCCCTCGTGAAGAGTTGAGGATGCGCTTTTGTAGGTAAGTCCGGTCTGCTACTTTGCCAATTTCCCCTCCCAGTGCATCCACCTCATGAGTCAACTGAGATTTAGCTGGGCCACCTACTGCGGGGTTACAAGGTTGCCAAGCGATTTTATCTAAGTTGAGTGTTAGTAGCAAGGTTCGACAACCGAGGCGGGCCGCAGCTAGGGCAGCTTCGCAACCGGAGTGACCTGCACCAACGACAATGACATCAAAAGCGTCTTGAAATTCAATGGAATTGTGCATGGTCATACTTACAGGACGAGCAATTAAAGTTATTAATTATTTTAACCGATTCCCTGGTTTAATTAATGAATACAAGTGATGAATAGCACCAGATTTTGTTAAATTGGCAATAAGTTAGTCAGCAGGAAAAAACCAAACTACCTTACGAAAGGTAAATACACCGGAAATTTTCACCAATGACCAATGACAAAGGACAAGTGACGACCCCTACTAGTTAACTTTATTTCCGCTCACTTACTTAATACTCCAGTTTAGTTTCACCAGCAGATAATAATCATTACAATACAATAGTCACACACTCAATTTCTGGAGTTCTGTACGTGGGCTTATTTGATGATTTAAGTAAATTTCTAGAACATCGTTTAGAAGAATTTTTGCGTAACAATCCCCATTTGGAGTTAGAAGCGCTGTTAGAACAGTTACGGCAGCAAGAGGAAGATACTTTAAAGTTGATTGCAGAGTTAAAATTACAGGAAAAGCGATCGCAAGACGAAATTCTTTCCACAGCACAAGAAATTCAGCGTTGGCATATCCGAGTTCAAAAGGCCAAAAATGCTGGTAGACAGGATTTAGCCGCCGCCGCACAAGATAGGGAAGCCGCCCTACTGCGCGAAGGTAATCAGCGCTGGGGACAAATGCAGGGGTTAAAAGAACGCATCGCCCAATCTCAAGAACTACTAGGCAAAATTCAAGTGCGGCGACAAGAGGTGCAAGCCAAAGCCACAGCCGCCCAAACAGCCCGCACTCAAGCCCAAACTCAGCAACGCATAGAAACAGATGGTTGGTGGAATCCCACCAGCAGTTACACCAGTGGCTTGGATGATTTAGAAGAAAAGTTTCGCCGTTGGGAAACTCAAGATGAGTTGGAACAAATGAAACGTAATATGGGGAAATGATTTTGTTTCAGTTATCAGTGAACATTAATCGGTTCACTGATGATTCTTTGCACAATGATATTTTAACATTTCGGATATTCGGCATTCCGAATTTGAATTATGGAAATTTTATT
>PWQB01000352.1 GCA_003556955.1 Nostocaceae cyanobacterium CSSed10_463m | reverse complement strand
CTTTTGTGAAAATATTTGTTATATTAGTTTACATAAGGCAATAATAATTCGTAAATCTAGTTTGGAGTGCCAACCATGACAAACGCAACAAATGTTAATACTCCTGTAACTGAAGATCGCAACGCTTGGCGCTGGGGCTTTACACCCCAAGCCGAAATCTGGAACGGTCGCTTGGCAATGATCGGCTTTTTAGCAGCTGCGCTCATCGAGTTGTTTTCTGGTCAAGGCTTCCTTCATTTTTGGGGCATTCTGTAAGTTTTATTAAACAGAATTAGCTAAATAAAAAATTAAAAAAAAGCCTGGTAGTGATAATTCACTACCAGGCTTTTAATTGTTTGTCAGTTTGGGTTGGTCATCAGAGATTGGTGTCAAGCTAATAACCAATGACTACCGAATATATTCCTTCAGAACACTGTTGCGATTGGGGTGACGTAACTTACGAAGTGCTTTCGCCTCAATTTGACGAATTCGTTCACGGGTGACATTGAAGATTTGACCAATTTCTTCCAGAGTCTTCATGCGTCCGTCATCCAAACCATAGCGGAGTCGGAGGACATCACGTTCACGAGGACTGAGGCTATCAAGGACTTTTTCCAGGTCTTCACGTAGTAGATTTTTGGAAACCTGATCTTCTGGAGTTTCGCCATCAGACTCAATAAAATCGCCTAAGCGAGAATCTTCTTCTTTACCAATGGGTGTTTCTAGTGAGATTGGTAATTGGGCTGATTTAGCGATAAATCGCAGCTTCTCGATAGTCATTTCCATACGAGTCGCAATTTCTTCCTCAGTGGGTTTGCGACCCATTTCTTGGGATAGCAACTTGGTAGTTTTCTTGATCCGCGAAATGGTTTCGTAGAGATGAATCGGGAGGCGGATAGTCCGAGATTGATCAGCTATTGCACGGGTAATTGCTTGACGAATCCACCATGTGGCATAAGTAGAAAACTTATAACCTTTTTCGTGGTCAAACTTTTCGGCAGCGCGAATCAAACCGAGACTACCTTCCTGAATTAAGTCTTGGAAGGACAAACCACGATTCATGTATTTCTTGGCAATTGACACCACAAGACGCAGGTTCGATTGCACCATTTTATCTTTTGCCCTGCGACCAACGTGCAGGCGATAACGAAATGCTGGTAACGGGATTTGTACGGCTTCTGCCCATTCCCGATATTCAGGTTCGCGTTCTAACTGTTCTTGCAGTCTATCCCGCACCCTTTCTAACTCCAACAAATCAGCGATTTTCCGCGCCAATTCGATTTCTTCGTCTGCCCGCAATAGGCGAATCCGACCAATTTCTTGTAGATAAAGGCGAATCGAGTCTTCGGTGTAGTGCTTCTTCTTGCTTTGTGTCCGACGACGTGATTTAGCGGCTTTTCCAGACTTTGTGTCGTCCTCATCAGACTGAGGCTCTAAAAACTCATCTTCGCCATCATCGTTAATCAGCAAGTCCTCTTCTTCTTCTTCTTCTTCGACTAAGAGTTCTAACTCGAGCTCAGGCTGATTTATTATTTCTAGGTCAGGCTGATAAATGCTTTCGAGTACGTTGTTAGCCTGGTTCATGCCGCGTTCCTCATGCTCCTTGCAGAATCAATTACTCAAGATTTGTTTACTGCTCTTTTAAAATGAGCTAGTTAACTACCGAAAATCGGGTTTTAGGCTGATTTCCCGGAAATCTTTTCGGACGTTTTGCTCCTCTGTAATAGAGGATTTTTTGACTGTATATGGAAAGTCGCAGTAACTGCTGACTTGCTCATTTTAGTTAGAAATTATATGTGTTGCTATGACATATAAGTTTTAACTAATTTGTTTCAACAAAGGTTTGTCTTGAATCTCAAAAATTTACCACTCCATATAAACAAAGTATGACGGCTGGCAGATTTTTTGATAAAGACTTTTCCGATTGTAGCCTGTTTCACAAAAATTGCACTCTTTTTGTGTATTAATCATGATGCCATTGTGCAAAGTAAAGCCACTAATAACAAAAAAATATTGTTCATGGTAGTCCTGCCCTGAAATTTTTTTCAAAATTTTTGGCATCCTAGTGACATCATCTTTACATTCAAGGAAATTACACCCGCTTTACATACTTTTGTGTATGATACGCAACATTAACTACTTAGAAGTAGTTTTGTTAATGTTAGCTTAAGCGAGAAATATTAATGCACCCATTTTGACATTTCCTTCATAAATGGCTTGATCTTAAGATTTGCATGGATATTCTTACAGCGTAAATACAGTAAGAATGTTGATGCTTGTCTCAAAACACTTAACCTTAACTATGCCAAAGACCTGAACTGAGGAGTTGAGGCTGTGGCGGAATCAGTCATCAGACAAACAGTTGAGATTTGACTGATGGTCTTATTCACACATTAGCGCACTGCTGACAATTTCAGCCTTATGAAAGTTGACAAACTGTTCTTATTGTATACACAGATATTTTAATCAATTCAGCAGAAATTTGACAGTCAAATTTATAGAGATTAGCCTACTTCAGTTCAATCTCTAGATGATACAGGCAAAATAATAGCCATCACCCTGGCCATACTGGCAGGTATTAGCATTGAAAAGTGGGAACATAGAAATGTCAGATGACGGATTTAGAACTTAATTGCAGAGCGGCTTTAAGTAATAAACTTGTTAAATATAATACTTTTAGCTTAAGGACAATGTTGTGAGTCTGTGATATTTAATCCTTAAGATATTTAGCCAATTCTGCTTGATAGACAAGATTTTGATTTGCTATTCAAGCATAACAAATGCTCCTCTAACTTGTGGGATAAATTGCGCCAAAACTTATATAGCGGTGCTTTTGACTGTTGCTGAAGTGCCGATACACTTCTATAGCTTAATAAGCATGAATGAATCCACCCGCTATGCGGAGTTTTTAGTGAACCAAACCCTCAAGGGGCTGGGTATGCACTCCCAACAGTTCATCGAGAGTGACTAATTAATCACTCTAAAATAAGTATTGACGCAAGACTATTTCTGTGTTAATGGGCATAGTAAAAAACTAATAGTTATGGTAACTCATACTTATGTATTTTATCAAACAATTTCCCCAGTTTTCGCTATATTTGACCCATAAATAAAACTGGGGAGGTATTGCTTTTTAGATAATTATGTGATATTCAGGCTGGGTTTTAAGTATTGGGAAAATCTGGTGGTAACATGACCCGATTAATTACGTGAACAATGCCATTACTAGCGGGAATATCGGCTTGAGTTACCGTAGCATTGTTAACAATAATACCTCTGGTAGCATCATTAACATCGATGGTGACAGGACTACCCTCAATTGTCTTGACTTCACCTGATGTCAGTTGACTAGAAGTAATTTGCCCTGGCACAACGTGGTAGGCAATGAGCTTGGCTAATTGGTCTTTGTTTTCTGGTCTCAAGAGGTTATCTAAAGTCCCTGCGGGTAAGGCATCAAAAGCGGCATCAGTCGGTGCAAAAACTGTGTAAGGCCCTGGGGTTGCCAATTGATCCTGTAAGCCAGCTGCTTCCACTGCCCGTGTGAGGGTTTGAAACTGTCCTTCCCTGGCTGCTGCTTGCGTCAGTTCAGCTAAATTGAGATCAGCAGTTGTTTCTACGCGGGTATCTGCAACGGGAGGGGCAACAGGAGGGGCTTCCGTCACGGGTGGAGTTTCTTGTGTAACAGGTTCGGCGCAGGCTGAGAGAGCCACTAAACTGCCGATACTGATCATATTGAACAGTACTTTCCCTATGAACTTTTGACTGAATTTCATACTTTTGTGAAGATTCCGTAAAGTAGAGAATTACTGACAATAGTTAATTATTTTATGGAGACTGTCCCTCAATCTAACGACATAGTTTGAAAACTCTTCAATTCTTCTATAAATTTTAGTAAATAAAGTTACAGAACCTCACCCCCAACCCCTCTGTTAATTAAAGAATCAGACAGAGGGGAAATTTTGACGAAAGTCAAAGGCGGAGTGAGGACAACAACTAGATTTGTCTGTGATTTAATGATTGCAAATTGCTGCTTTTTAGCTTGATGCTTAGATATCTAAATCTGTGAAATTGAGTTTAGAACCATAGGTTTCAATAAATTCGCGTCTGGGTGCAACACGATCGCCCATTAAAATGGTAAAAATCCGATCAGCTTCGGCAGCGTCTTCAATTTCTACTTGCTTCATTTTCCGAGATTCTGGATTCATTGTAGTATCCCAGAGTTGTTGAGGCATCATTTCCCCCAAACCTTTGAAGCGTTGGATGTTGTAGTTGGCGTTGCTGGGAAGTGTACCTATGTACTGTTGCAATTCACGTTCACTGTAGCAGTATTCATGATTCTTGCCTCGTTCTACTTTGAATAGTGGCGGACAAGCAATATAGATGAAACCCTGTTCAATCAGTGCGCGCTGATAACGATAGAAGAAAGTTAACAACAGTGTACGGATATGCGCTCCATCTACGTCAGCGTCAGTCATAATCACGATGCGGTGATAGCGCAGTTGGGTAGCGTCAAATTCATCCCCTTTCACGCCTAAACCGAGGGCTGTAATTAAGGATTGAACTTCGTTATTTTTGTAGATTTTCGAGTCGTCGGTCTTCTCAATATTGAGGATTTTACCACGCAGGGGGAGAATAGCTTGAGTCCGGCGATCGCGTCCTTGTTTGGCACTTCCACCCGCAGAGTCTCCTTCCACAATAAAGATTTCTGACTCACTAGGGTCACGAGAACTGCAATCTGCTAATTTACCAGGTAATGGCGAAGATTCCAGTACAGATTTGCGTCGGACTAATTCCCGCGCGTGACGGGCGGCTTCTGCGGCTTTAAAAGCTTGAATAGCTTTATCTAAAATTGAGTCAGCAATACCAGGATGAAATTCTAAGTATTCACTGAGAACTTCTCCCACTAAGGAATCCACAATTCCCCGAACTTCAGTATTACCAAGTTTAGTTTTGGTTTGTCCTTCAAATTCAGGATCTGGAACCTTAACAGAAATAACTGCTGTTAAACCTTCCCGCACGTGTTCGCCACTGAGGTTAGATTCATTTTCTTTAATTTTATTCCGCTTACGAGCGATCGCATTTAAAGTTCGAGTCAGAACCGCCTTCAAACCTTCGAGGTGAGTACCACCATCAATGGTACGAATATTATTTGCAAAACCCAGCACGTTGTCTGTGTAAGCATCAGTACACCATTGTAAAGAAACTTCCACTTGGACATTATTGCGTTCCCCATGCACATAAATAATTTCTTCGTGCAGTGGTTGCTTATCGCGGTTCATGTAAGCGATATACTCTTTAATCCCACCCTTATATTCGTAGGTTTCTATTCTGGGTGTATCGCTTTTAAGCAGTTCTAATCGGTAGTCACCAAAGGTAATTTTGACACCTGCATTTAGATAAGCCAGTTCCCGCAGACGACCTGCTAAAGTGATGTAATCAAACTCAATACTATTGGTAAAAATTTGTACATCCGGCTTGAACCTCACAGAAGTTCCAGTTCTTCCTTCTTTTTCCGGCTTTACTTGCAGTTCAGTAACTGGTAAACCTCGTTCATAGCGCTGGACATGAACCTTTTTATCTCGCCAAACTGTCACTTCCACCAATTCTGACAGGGCGTTAACCACAGAAATACCGACCCCGTGTAATCCTCCAGAAACCTTATAGCCACCACCGCCAAACTTACCGCCGGCGTGTAGTACAGTTAACACAGTTTCTAAAGCTGATTTACCAGTCCGAGAGTGAGTATCTGTAGGAATACCCCGACCATCATCTGTGACAGTCACCGAACCATCAGCATTGATATCCACTTCTATGTGGGTACAGTGACCCGCTAAAGCTTCATCAATAGAGTTATCTACCACCTCATAGACTAAATGGTGG
>PWQB01000362.1 GCA_003556955.1 Nostocaceae cyanobacterium CSSed10_463m | reverse complement strand
GAATGGAAACCCCAGAATATGACGAGATGCACTAACGGCAAAACTCTTCTCTTTCCTTGGTCTAAGGTGTACACACAAGTGACCGAATTTAGCGAATCGCCCCTAACCCCCAATTATGGCGGGACAATAATTTGACAAGTTTCCCAGACTTGGGGGATTTAGGGGGAAAATTAGGACTTATGTGTACACGGTAGCCTTGGTAAAAATAGGGTTGGGGCTGGAGATCAATCATGATCACTACTAGTCTCTGATGCAGATGTTTTCTCAGCCTGGGGAATTACTGATGGTGATGCATCTTTTGTCAAATTTTCATCAGCTTCTTGAAATAACAGCTGGATTTTATTGCGCCAGTATTGAGTATTGGGAAACTTTTCGGCATGACTTTTATAATCTAAAACTTTATCCCACTCACCATTATCTATAGCCTGATTAATTTCATTAAATAACTCCTCAGCCTTAGCCCAATCCTTTTGCCACTGATTAATCATAGCCACTGTCTCTTTTAAGCCAGAAGAAGCATGACCAGGAATAGACCGCAGCAAAGCGATCGCACCTCGCAAATCACCTGATTCATACTTTTGTTGAGCTTCTGCTATAATTTTTTCACTATGATCACTAGATTCTAATTGCTCAGGTGTATCTGTAGCTTCTGGTGTAGGTTGTGGTCTAGGCTGAGGAATCGGTCGAGCTGCAATCAAATTACTATCATCGACTGTATTAATCGCAATACCTTTATCTCTCAGGCAAGGAACCCACTGTTCATTATTGGTAATTACGTCTAGGTGCGCCCAAGCTAAACCACCAGAGTTGACTTTAACTTGTACCCAACCTCTTTGTGTACGCTTACCAGTCACCTCAAACCCAGTATTTTTACTAACTGTTTGCACGATAGTATCAGAATTAATCGAGCTAGGTTCAGAACGAATATTAGAATTACCTGCAACCACAGCTAAACATTTATCTGTTGCGGTATCATTCCCCGTTAAATTAGCCGTTAAATTGCTGATAGTGGGATAGATATTGGTAGCCAAAGCTGCCGACCCACCTGCTAAAAATAAGCCAATTAAGAACGGCCAAGGGTCAAATTTGTGAGATTCTTGACGAACTGGTTGAGCAGAAACAGGGTTTGCTGGCGCGACTGCAACGGTTTTTTGTGGGGATACTTGAGATAAAGATTTAGCGGGTTGGTAGTGCTGATTGTGAGAAGTTTCTGGAGGTGTGGCAGGTGCAAATACTGGCTGAGTCGTGCTGATACAAGCTTGCAGTGCTTCTGTGGCGGTCTGGTAGCGGTCTTTGAAGTGATAGCGCACCATTTTAGTCAGCAGTGCTGCCAACCGATAATTGACCTGTGCTAAATGCTGCCACAGCAGTTCTCCCGTATTGGGATCTTCTTGTAATTCAACTGCGGTTACTCCTGTTAGTGCTTGAATCGCAATAATGCCTAGAGAATAAATATCACTGTTGGGACGGGGTTTACCTTGCCCTTGTTCTGTAGGTATGTAGCCGGGAGTGCCAATGGCAACTGTCGCTGTAGGTTGCCCACCAACGGTTACCATTGGTAATCTTAACTGCTTGACTGCCCCAAAATCCACTAAGACTAATTTCTGATCACAAGCACGACGGATAATATTATCTGGCTTAATATCCCGGTGAATTACGCCTTGGCTATGAACAAACTCCAGGATTTCCAGAACTCCCTGCAATAGTTCTATGACTTGGCTTTCACTCCAAGGCTGACCGGGGATGAGTTCCTCTGCTAAGGTTTGTCCGGCAATAAACTCTTGAACTAAATAAAATTCTTGGTTTTCATCAAAGTAAGCCAGTAGCCTGGGTATCTGGTCATGATTGCCCAAATTTTCGAGGGTTTCAGCTTCGCTGTTAAATAAACGCTTGGCTGTCTCAAAAACTCTGGGATCAGAAGTTGCAGGCTTGAGGTGTTTCACAACGCATACAGGGTTGCCTGGTCGTCTGGTATCTTGGGCAATATAGGTTTGACCAAATCCCCCTTGAGCCAGGACTCGAATCACTTGGTAACGATGGTCTAGTAGCTTGCCGATCATATTTTCCCCTCAGAGTTCTTACTTAATTTTTTGCTGATAATAAGTATCTCCCAATTTTTTTACATGAAATCCGCTATCTTGGGATAAAGATTTAAACTAAAAAATTAGCTTTTTAATCAACTTAGACGGTTTATTTGTCATTTAGTGTCCCTGTATATTACCAATGCCACCGAGAATAACTAACCCCGTTACATGGCAGCAGGCTGAACTCCTCATGCAACCTGCGTTTATTCGTGTTGTCGATAATATTCGCAAGCATCTTGACACGTCTACTTGGAAGGGAACTTACCATGATGTTCTGATTTGGCCAGCTAACACCACTGATGAAATTAAAGCTTTGGTAACTCAGCTATTGCAAGAAATGGAAACTGCTACTTTAGAACAAGCAGATGAAATTAGAGCAACTCTTACCGATCTGCCAATGCCCCATCCAGGATATCATCTGCGTTTGCAACGTCAACAGCATCAGGTGAGTATAGATTTGTGGGAAATTTGTTATCAGGTATGTTTTATAGATTACTCCCCCGTCAGTGAATCTGTAAATATTGATACTAGTTTAATTGATGAGGCGGGTGAGGTGGATTGGCAGTGTTTGGAAAATAAAACTAGGGATTTAGTTAGTCAGGCATTTGCTAATTTACCTGACGATTAAACATTGCTGGATTGACTGTAAAGTGCTATGTGATGCCTTGTTCAAATCCAAGTGTTAAACCACATTCGGATTTTGAAACCTTCTGGCGATAGGGGTAAGCCTAAATATAGCGGCATCCAAAAAATGAATGCGGCTAAAATTAGGAATGTTATTGTCACACCTACTGCTCGAATAGCTCGGTAATAACTGCTAAGACACTGATCTACAAACCAGGCGATCGCTAAAAATACAAATACCACAGCACTCATATAGTGGTATATAAAAACGCACCTTGTAACTTTTACCCAAGGTAATAAGTTGGCAGCATAATTTATAACTAAGTATAAGGCAATCCAAGTATCAACAGCCAGATTTGCCGGGAAAGAAAAATGCTTTTGTTGCCACCAAGGTATTACAACTTGTAACACCAGCATCACGGCTAAAAACAAAATAGCGGCAACACCAAACCACCACAAAAAAGGATTCCCCATTGCGTGGACATCATAAATCACTTTCTCTGAGGTATGAGATAAAGGAGGCTCCACTACAGAAAATGGTTGATTAGCATTTTCAACTGTTTGATAATAATAGGCAATGGGTCGATTCATTAACGGCCATTGATACCATGCAGCACAGTAAGGATGAATGTTGGCACTATTTCCACCAATATGGAGGTGATAGCTTAAAATTTTCTGATGTACTGCAATAAATCCATATCTTCTATCTAGTTGGAGATGAGGAATCCAAATGATGCTGTAAACTATAGCCGGGATAATTCCCAAATAAAATAGCATTTGCCAAATCTTGATTTGCGTCAGATTTTGTAGTGGTGTCTGAACGGCAACTTCTGGGGATGTTTGATTGTGATTCCTCCATTGGCAATACCATTCACTAAAAAAAATCTGGCTTTTTCTGATTAATGTGGCAGGGGATGTGAGGCGAATTGAAGTATGAGGAAAACATTGGATACCCCGAATTAGATAAGCTGCTATCCAAATAAAATAAGCACCTAACAAAAACCATAATCCATTCCACTTAGTCCCGACTGATGCTCCAAAATTTATTCCAGCAAGAACTAAGTACCAAAAACGTTGTTGATTTTGGTTATTTAATGCTAATAGAAAAAACCATTGCCCTAATAAACCAAAAATGACAATATAAATATTATTTAAAGCATAACGAGATTCTACTAAAAATAAACCATCACAAGCTGTAAATAAACCTGCCAGTAAAGCAAAGCGATAACGGCGATTTAATTGATAGGCAATACCAGCGACAATTACAGGAATGAAAGAGCCTGTGAGGGCATTTAACCAACGATAACTCCAAGGCGATCGCACTGATCCTGTAAGTTCATTTACAGTCTCTTGTCCAAAATGAAAATGACTACCAATCCAGATACCAATGGCGATAATATATTGGCTCAATGGTGGATGGACATTAAAAAATGGGGTCTGAGTCAGATAGTTATTACCAAATTTGGCGTAGTAAACTTCATCAAATACTAAAGTATTAAATCGTTCTAATCCCCAAAAGCGTAAGCACAGTGATAGAATAAAGAGACTTAATAAACCAATTTGGAACCACTTTTTAGTCATTTGTCAATAATTAAATTTGCTTTGATTCTTTTAAGTTGATCTAAGGAGAACTGAGTAAGTTCTAGTTAGTCATACTTGTTTGTTCAAGTTAGGACTTACGCAAAAACCTCTCAAACCCTCATTTCTCCGTGTACTCTGCGCCTCTGTGGTTCGTTTTTCCCTGAATTATGCGTAAGAAGTAGGTTGGGTTAAGCGCAGCGCAACCCAACGCAGCAAACTAAATATGGGATAAAGTTGGGTTTCCCAAAGCCTCAACCCAACCTACATTTACTTTTTAAGGGGGGCTAGGGGGGATCAACTCGTGCTTAACATTACAGCCAACTACTTTTAAAACATCCTCTAAGGAGAACTGAGTAAGTTCTGGTTAATCATACTTGTTTGTTTAAGTAAGTCGTCGTCACTAATTAAAGGTTTGTAGTCAGGACTAAAGGGCTAAAGCCCTTACTACGAGCTAAATTACAATATTTTTACATTTTTTCACATAGTGAGGTTTATTCTCTCCAACTTACTTACCTTTTTGGTATTTCAGGTGATACAATTTTTTCATGTTTGATAATATTTGTAAGTTCATCGCGGAAACATTTTCAACCGACTTAGCTACATGGCTATTGGGAACACCAGTAGAATTGACCGAGTTAAGTCCCAAAGAATTATCGTTAGAACCGATTCGCGCAGACGCGTTAATACTACTGCAATCAGATGACGTGGTTCTACATCTGGAATTTCAGACTCAACCTGATGCGTCTATTCCCTTTCGCATGGCGGACTATCGCCTACGAGTATATCGGCGCTTTCCCCACAAACGAATGCGTCAAGTGGTGATTTATCTGACTGAGACAAAATCAGAAGAGGTGTATAAAAATACATTTAGTATCGATGGTCTACACCATGAATTTACAGTAATTCGCCTGTGGGAAGAACCAACAGAAGTATTTTTGAGAGTACCGGGGTTACTTCCTTTTGCGGTATTGAGTAATACAAATAATCAAACCAATACATTGCAAGCCGTGGCTAATGAAATTAACAATATTAGTGATCGGCGAATGCAAAGTAACCTAGCAGCATCCACAGCAGTTTTAGCTGGGTTAGTATTGAAACAAGATGTGATTCAACGCTTACTAAGGAAGGATATTATGCGCGAGTCAGTCATTTATCAATTGATTAAAACTGAAGGTTTGGAAGAAGGTAGACAGGAAGGTAGACAGGAAGGTAAACAGGAAGGTAAACAGGAAGGTAAACAGGAAGTAGCTATCAATTTGCTAGCAGAAGGCATGACAATTGCAGCTATCGCTCGAATTACTGGTTTATCTGTGGAATTAGTGCAACAGTTGCAGAGTCAACAAGCTGATACTCAAGCATAGCTTTGTCTCTTGGTGAAAAGCGATCGCTCATCAGGTGATAAAATTTTGTCATGTTTGATAATATTTGTAAGTTCATCGCGGAAACATTTTCCACCGACTTAGCTACATGGCTATTGGGAACACCCGTAGAATTGACAGAGTTAAGTCCCAAAGAATTATCTTTAGAACCGATTCGCGCAGACGCATTGATATTACTACAATCAGATGACGT
>PWQB01000761.1 GCA_003556955.1 Nostocaceae cyanobacterium CSSed10_463m | reverse complement strand
CTGAGACTAAAACCCAAAATGTCAAATTCTCTGAGCGATCGCTTTGATTCTACGGCAAACAAGGGTGTATTAGTAGCCCGTAATTTAGCCGCCAGGTCAGCACCTGGTAGATAAGAGCGATCGCATAACTGCTGGGGCTGGGCATTCAAAATGTTATAGAGAATGATATGCCCCAAGTTGGACGATCCGACTTCATATACTTCTGGGTAGGTTAACGCCCAACGTATTGTTGCCGTATCCCAAGGTTTATGTACTGCTAGGCGTTCGTTACCCAAGTAACGCGCTGGCTTTAAAATATCCGGTGTGATTAATTTTTCAACTGCAACAGCCACTATGCTATCTTCTAGCTACCTTAATTACAGCTTATCAGCTCTAACTTAGCATTGATTGAGGTCTTTCACTAGAGTTTATCGCGGCAAATTACAACTCTTTTACACAAATTTACTTTTCAACTCTTGATACACGTTATGTGCTAAAAGGCAACTTTATTTTTTTAACAGTTCATGACTATGTGCATATTGACATCTCCATCTAATTAGAGTTATGGAATTAATCCGATATTTCTGGGAGCATAAACTTTTTTTCGGAGAGTGACTAAATTTTTCCGTTGTCTTTGCTGAATCTTTATGACTTTCATAGGACTGTGTAAAGATTGTCATAAATACAGGATAAAATGTATTCATATATACTTTTTTTCCAACCCAGTTCCAAAACAATCTACATAGACCGTCATGGCGCGGAGAAAGTAAACGTAACTTTGCTGTCAAAGCTTACTTTGTCAATAAACCAACTAATTTAGCCAAGTCGCAGGTGTAGATTTAACGACTTTATTTTCATGCTGGCTAGGGTTGCATCTCAGGGTTAATGACAAAATTTTTATCCAATTTTTTGTGATTTAGATCACACAAGCATGGAAATTCAGATCACATTTTATACCAAACAATATCTTGGATAATGATGATCACAATATAATTGGTTATTACTTATGAGAACTAAATACGTTATTCGTCAATTGGTAGAAAAAGCACTTGATATTAAAAAATTAACCCCTGAAATTGAAAATGAAATCAATTCGGAACTGACTCAAATGGGACATATTTCTGATGTTGACTATGAAGCCTTAGAATTATTGATGTCAGAAATGGATGCTGGTCGAGTCAAGTTAGTACCTAGTTGGGGATAGTGAACTACCCAAAACCGCTTAAGCCGATGATGACGGGGAAGTTTCTTCTCCCCTGCACTCCTTCACCCCTGGGTCTTGATAAGCTTGCCAAATTTGGTGAATAAATTGATGAAATTGCAATTTAGCCACTGAGTCAGGTTCGGTTTTTGGTTCTTTTGCCAAAACTTGGCTCAAGTGGGTAATTACTTCTGTATCTAAAGCTGGTCGAAATAAATTGAGAGGCCAAAGTAAATCAGACGCATCTCGCATATCAGTCACCACTGGTGACTCTTGGGTAAAACTGACTAGCAGCAAAGGACGCACCCAGCACAACTGGCGAGAAACCACTACTTGAATGACTTCCGCCAACAGATTTCCGTCACTATGCTCTAAAGATACGATTTGTCCTGGTTGAAAGTCTAGGCTCATATTGACGCAGTTGGGACATTAAAAAGCAAGGATTTTTTGCGGCTTTATTTATTTTCAAAGGTAGAATGCGCTATCCTTAGATTAAAACACTTTAAGAGTTAGCTTGTCCTCAGCCAACTCCTTTGACAAAATTGAGTAAGTAACTGTAAAGCAAATGCTAAACAGTTATTCTTTTGTAGTAAATCATCGAAATAAAGAGCAAAGAGCCGTGTCAGTCGAAACTATTGAGAAGCGTTCCACGTCCCGTAAGCTCGCGCCTCGGTATCGCGTTTTGATCCATAACGACGACTATAATTCTATGGAGTATGTGGTAAAGTCACTATTAACCACAGTACCGAGCCTTACCCAGCCCCAAGCTGTCAGCATTATGATGGAAGCCCACACTAATGGTTTAGCTTTAGTCATTACTTGCGCTCAAGAACACGCTGAGTTTTATTGCGAAACATTAAAGGGTCATGGTTTAAGCAGCACAATTGAACCTGAAGAATAAATAAAAATATTGTCTAGTGAAGGAAGACAAAGCTAAAGATATAGCCTTTAACGTGTCACTTTGGTTTTGTCCTCTTTCTCAACCCCGTATGAAAATAAACCTAATTCGGTTAGCCCAACGCCCTGTACCTGTCAGGCTGGGTTATTTTATTGCAGCTTTATTGCTAATATGGTTACCTTTCGCTGTGCCAATTTACTTATTAGTCAGTGATTCTAACTTAGTAAGTATCTTGACAATGGTGATTTTATATGCTGAGTTTATTTTTCTCTTAAAGGTATGGGGGAAAAATGTCTATCAGCAACCCCAAATACTCAAGCAATATGGCTGGGAAATTACGCAGATAAACGCTGTGGATTTGCTGGGTGGTCTGGCTACTGGAATGATTAGCATTCTCGTAGTGTTTGGGCTACAAGGTTTCTTGGGTTGGTTAGTGTGGCAACAATCACAGGTTTTCTTACCCAGAATAATTGTAGAAGGTTTAATTGTCTCTTTGGGTGTCGGGTTTGCCGAGGAGTTGTTATTTAGAGGTTGGTTGCTAGATGAGTTGGAACGGGACTACAGTTTAAGTGCGGCACTTTGGATAAATGTGGTGGCATTTGCTGTACTACACTTTATTAAGCCTTTAGAGGCAATTATTCAGACATTGCCACAGTTTCCCGCTTTAGTACTGTTGGGTGTAACGCTGGTATGGGCAAAGCGTTGGCGTAGGGGACGCTTGGGTTTACCAATGGGTTTGCATGGTGGTTTAGTTTGGGGCTATTACATTATTAATGTGGGGGGATTAATTGAATATTCTGGCCAAGTTCCTGATTGGATAACTGGTGTAAATCAGAATCCCCTACAAGGAGTCATGGGTGTAGGGTTTATGGGTATATTAGCTTTGTGGATGCGGTGGTTAACAGTTAAAAATGGCAGCTATAGGCATCCTATTTGATTTATGAATTTATCGTTCGCGTAGCGTGCGCGAAGCGCATACCGCCAAGTCGCCAAGGTCGCCAAGTGAAAATGATTTAGGACTGCTATAATTGGATCTCTTGTTTAAAGGATTTTGGCAACTAATGTACCGACTAAGCAAGCTTTATCCAAATTTACACCATTCAAATTTGCTCCTTCTAACTCTGCACAAAGTAAATTTGCGCCAGTGAAGTTCGCCCCGGCTAAATTTGCGCCACGTAAGTCAGCTTCTTCTAAGTTAGCTTCACTTAATAAAGCCCCTTGTAAATCGGCGCGACTCAAATCAGCACCTTTAAGATTTGCTCCAGAAAGGTTTGCACCACGCAAGTCAGCACTACGTAAATCAACACCTTGTAAGTTAACATTCATCAAGTTAGCACCACTCAAGAAAGCAGCAGCCAAAGATACATCGCTCAGTCTAGCCCCCATCAAGTTAGCGCCACGCAAATTACTACCCCGCAAGTCAGCACTTGTTAAGTCTGCTTGCATTAAGTTCGCGCCCATCAGGTTGGCTCGCAAGTCAGTTTTTTGCAGGTTTGCACCCATCAAGTTTGCACCCTCGAAATGTGCGCCTTCGAGTTGGGAACCGCTAAAATTAGTCCCGACAAGGGTAGCACCTGCAAGATTTATCCGGCTTAAATCAAGTTGAGAAAGTTCCTCATCTTCTAAGTTTGCTCCTGGGAGTTGTTTGAGTTGTCCTGATTTAATGGCTGCAATATTCATTTGGGGTAATTCGTAATATTTCCTGCGGAAACGCTGCGCGAACGTAATTCGTAATTCGTAATTAGGAAACTCAAAAGTTTTATCCTCTTCTTTTGAATAGTTTTCCTATTTACGCTGTGCTGTTGTAGTTGTTGTGCTGTAGCTATCCCATTGAGAGTCTAATAGCCATACGCTGGTGCTGACTTTAGGTGACATCAGAGGTAAGTCTAGCCCTTGCTGTAATCCCATAACTAATAAAGTTAGAGCATCTACAAGTTTAGGGTCAAAGCGGGTTGACTGTTGCTGTCTGCATTCTTCTAAAGCTTGAGCAAATATTTCAGCGCGAGTTTTTTGGGATGATTTGATGTTGTTGACTCGCCCTTGAAAATCAGCCACTAAGGCTAAAATTCTCGATTCTAGGGGAATTTCATCGCCAGCTAAACTGGCTGGTTCTCCTGTACCGTTCCACCATTCGCTTTGGTGGGTGATAATTTGGGCAATTGCTCGCAGTCTGGGTAAGGTTCGTAATACCTGCGCTCCTGGGACTAGGGGACAAGTTAAGGGACAATTGGGGGCTTGCTCTTGGTAGCGGGTGGATGTACCGGGAGTCAGGACGCTTTCAACTTTTTGCAGTGGGTCTATACGATGTAAAAAACCTGCCAGCCGCAATCGTTTAATTTGCCATGCGGGTAGTTCTAAAAGCTGTCCCATGATTTCCGAAAGTGCTACTACTTCGGTTGCGGCCATGGGATTGTTGACATCTGTCATATCCATTAGTTGCGCCATTCGCAAAAATGCCTGGATTTCGTTAGAAACCAAGTTGCGATCTAATGCTTGTTGACGCAGGGCTGTGGGGATAGATAAATTATCCTGTCCTGTTTGGAGGTAATCGACGACACGGGCAACAACTGCACTAAAATGTTCTGGTGTGGCTATACTTGACTTTATGGCATTTTTATGGTTATCAAGTTTTCGTGCTAAATCGGGATTGTATTTTTCGATGTGAGCGATCGCTAAGTTTACAGCTTCTTGCACTAACTCTGGTTCAAATGTCCATAAGCCATAGAATTTACGCTCTACATCTGAAGCTGGGATTCCACCCGCACCATAATCAGCTTCTGATAATTCTTGACAAAGTACCATTGCTGTGTATTCTGGTGACAAGATAATTAAGTGCCACTCCTGGGCTACTGGGTCATCTGAATTTAATGGAACTAAATCCACGTTAGGGAGTTGGCTGGTGGGATGTTCAACAAAGCTAGCGTCAGATGTTGCCATGATTACAATTTCACGGCTACACTTAGCGATATCTGCGTATCTTTCGGCTTCTTGCAGATACCATTGACCCTGTTGAAAGGCTGTAATTACTAAGGGATTACTTTCTTCAGTTAAAATTTGGTCTTCTAAAGCATGGCACAGAGCAACTAAAGTGTTTTTGTAATAAACTCCAAACCGAATTGGTCTAGTAGTATTCCGGTGTGCTGTTTCTAGCTGTTGTAATATTGAACCTTTTAACATAGGCTTTCATAATTTGTAATTCGTAGTTCGTAATTCGTAGTTCGTAATTCGTAATTCGGGGATTAGAGTTGAGGGATTAGAGTTGAGGGATTGGGGATTAGGAAATTTTCCCCCCTGCACCCTGCACCCTGCACCCCTGCCTCTTATTCCCCTGCCTCTTACCCCCTTAGACCAAATTTATACTTCTGTAGTTAGAAGTAAAGAATCAGGAGTTAGGAGTTAAGATACTTCTAACTCTTAATTTTTATCAGGACTTACCGTGTTAGAGTTGACAAATTTTCTGATTCGGGGAATTCAACCATTATTAGTCCCTATTTGCTTTGTCGCTGCTTTGACTGTAATTATTTTGCTGATAGGGAGTCTTTGGACAGCAGTTCGAGATGGTGTCAGCACAGCCAAACAAATGCATCAAATTCCCTGTGCTAACTGCCAATTTTTTACCGACAATTACCGATTGAAATGCACTGTACACCCATCCACTGCTAGTACAGAAGAAGCTATTGATTGTTGCGACTATCAACCAAAGACCAATCCCATGCTCTATTAGTAATAATGAGCAAGGGTACAAAAAAATCCCTAATGACTAATGACTGATTTCTAATAAAACTTTTAAAACACCTCG
>PWQB01000002.1 GCA_003556955.1 Nostocaceae cyanobacterium CSSed10_463m | reverse complement strand
CTGACAGGGTAGTGGGATTACTAGAAGCACAAGGCATCAAACGCGCCCACTTAATCATTAACCGCATCAGACCCGCAATGGTACGAGCAAATGATATGATGTCTGTGCAAGATGTTCAGGAACTTCTAGCAATACCCCTAATCGGGGTAATACCTGATGATGAACGTGTTATTGTTTCTACCAATCGCGGCGAACCTTTAGTATTAGGGGATACCCCCTCTCTAGCTGCCATCGCCTTTGATAATATTGCCCGTAGATTGGAAGGAGAAAAAGTCGATTTTCTTGATCTCGACGCACCCAGTGACAACATTTTCGCTCGTTTGCGAAAGTTGTTATGGACAAAAATTGGTTAACTCACTCATGTTCCAGTCTCCGCGAACCCATTGGCAATGATTCTTGAACTCATAGAACGATTATTTGTACGTACTCCTGACACCAGTCGCACTCAAGTCAAACGTCGCTTGCAACTGGTGATTGCTCACGACCGTGCTGATTTAGATCCCCAGAAATTAGAAAAAATGCGGCAAGAAATCCTTGAGATAGTTTGTCGCTATGTAGAAATCGAGACAGATGGACTAGAGTTTTCTCTAGAAAGCAACCAACGCACCACAGCGTTGATTGCTAATTTACCCATCCGTCGAGTCAAAGAAGCCACATCTGAATTAGAAAACAGCGAAAAATCAGAATCGTAATAGTTAAATTAATTGCTATTCATAGGGTGTGTTGTCGCATAGCGCAACGCACCATATTGATTTCAAATTACAGCTTCTAACCCATAATATATACAGGCTAGACTCCCAATCAAATATACAAACCAAGTCATAAAAAAGCCAATCGCTCGTCCTGGTGAAGCCCCATAAGTTTTGATCACACCTAACGCATGAATAATGCGGGCGAATGTCAGCAAGCTGCCCAGAAACCAGAGCAACCATACCTGTGCTTGCATGAGTTCCAGCGCCACTACAAACAATAATCCATGAGGCACGTACTCAGCAAAGTTGCCATGAGCGCGAACCTTTCTCTGTAGCAACCCGTTGTCATTTACTGGAATAGCAAATAGCTTTTGAGTCGATTTTTCCACCATCGCTGCCCAATTACTAGGATTTTTTAGGGGATCAGGTTGTTGGGCAACATCTTTCTGAGATTCTCCATGCCAAACTCTAGTTCTTGTGCGTTCAAATGCGGCAATAAAGGAAAGAACAACAGCAGTCAAACCGTTGAGTCCAATGAATAAAGTTGATATGGGAATGGTATTTTCAATCATGTTTATTTCTCAATCATCAAATCTTTGAGAATTATACGGTGATGATTGTACTGCATATTTAAAAAAATCCCGTTGTTTTTGTCTCTAACAACGGGAATCACACCAATATTTGAGAACCTACTATCGAGAAGCGAACTGTGGCCCAGCCCAAATTTCGGTAATTGGTGTACCAAAAGTAATCGGCTGATCTGCATCTGTGGTATTTACAGTCTGACCATCAGCAGTCACCTGTACTAAAGGCCAGTCTTCTTCCCCCATTTCTCCCGCACGGAAAAGTGTATGCTCAGGTTTGTTTTTACTCCAACCTAATAACACCGCTATCTTCTCATGCTCATGTTCCTCACGTTGTGGAGCAACAATTTTAATTTGGTTTTTTTGTCGATCCCAAATGACTGCCTGATCTGTAGAATCGCCTGTATTAAACTTACCTTGAAACTTACGTGCTAAAAAGCGATCGCTTTTTTCAGACCAGCTAACAGGAACTAAAACCCCTATTTGACCACTGCCATCTGTATCCTCTGCTGCTAAAGATAAAACCTTTTTGTTTAACAAAGGATCACCGATAGGCGCAGTTGAAGCCATTACCCGCAACCTCTTTGTTTGGGTATCTTCCACAAACATCACACTGGTAACTTTGCTGTTATACATTTCGGGTCTGACTTCTAGTTCCACCCGACTGTAAACAATATACCGACCATCAGGAGAAGTCACAGGTACACTACGATAATGACGTACTCCCGAACCTCCGTTAGCAGCAATAGCCTCTTGAGTGGCGACAATCCATTTCCAAGGAATTGGATGGGGGCTACCAATGGGATCATTTTGTGCCATTTGCGCTTCATCAAGTTCTTCCACCACAGGTGTTTCTGGGGGTAATATTGGTTGTAGTTGTCCCGGTGTTCTTCTCAATGATTTAGCGGTCAGCCTGACATTTGGCAAGTTGGAATTAAAGCTATTACTAGATGAGAATGATTTACCTAAGTTCAATTTACTAACAGGCGGTTCTAACATTGGTGCTAGTTCCACTGCTGCTAATGGAAAATCAGCATCTATATCACTGCTAGAGAAAAAATTATCCGCTGCTACCAAAGACTCTCTTTTGCTCGTTTGTAAAATTGACGGTTCCCTAATAGAAGCCATTAACAATGGCATAGAGTCAGATTTTTTAATTGAAGCGGTTATGGGAGAAGTTGTTAATAATTCAACTAAATATGGTTCATTCATTGTACTCACTGGCAATGGTGCAGAATTAGATGCTGCCGTTGCCGAGGCATTCTTTGTCAATAATTGGGATTGTTGTGCTGAGGTAGAGTGACCTGATGCTGCAACTAAGGGAGCAATCAGCATCACAAGGGCAACATAATTGAGAAATGGTTGAAGGCGGAACCAACCTGACAGCAAGAAGAGTTTGAGCATAAGTAGACTCTCTAGGGAGGGCGGGTGCTGTGTGAAGAGCAAAGCCTAAGCAGCAAGGGAATGGGCGATAATTACAGGTATAACAACAAACTTTGAGTTTTAACCAGTAAAACTCAATAATTTCTTCAAAGTTTGCAGATTTTTACAAAACTTTAGTGTCATGTTTCACACCTCTTTACTGACCAATTGTTGTATTTTTAGCTAGAAATCTGCCATGAAAAATCTTGCAGATTAACTAAAAGTTACTGCATTAAAAAAATATAATGCTGCCCTTACCCTGAATAACCCACTACACCCAATAACCGGTGTTGGTTAAGGAGTATTCAACCTATTATGTAGGCTAAATTTACTGACGGGACAGAAGCAGAGCATAATTACTGTTCTGTTGGCATTGACATTAGCGAAAGCTAAGGCACAAATGCTTTACTCATCTCTTACACTCCTGTACTGGAAGTCACGGAAAGATCCAGGCTTGACACGAAGCATCATGTTTGTATGGTTCCGCGATTTCTAAGGGTTATAGAGCTTGGTGTAAGATATCGGTTTACCTATTGATTATGGTAACAACAGAACAGACCCTGATAAAGGCAAAAGTGAGGCGTTACTTCTAAAACTGAAAAAGATGACTCACAACTTATAGTATGAAAAAAACACCGTTAGCATCCATCCGACGATAGAAAACTATATCTCAACTTGAAAAATTGTGATATTGCTATCTACTAGTGTGAGAAACACAACTAAATTTGTAGTCTTGTAATTGGATACGGGTGAAATTTATCAAAGAGGTCTGCTCAGTAAACATACTATGACTTGTTGTTATAGCCAAAGTAGCTTACGAGTATGGAGTAGTGTTTATACTAGCTTGTTAGCTTGCTAACTTATATGCAAGTCTATCAAGGAACCCTGGTTTTTGCCAATATGAGACCACTCTAGCATCAAAAGAATTAATTTTGCACTATTTTTTTGGAAAAGGCTGGGTAATGGAGAACCTAGACCAGGGAATAAGCTCATTTATCAGGAAATTGAAACCTCTTCCTCTTGATCAATTGTCAAGGATTTAATACACATTTACTATTTAATGCATAAATAGGCAAAAATCGATTAAACTGCATGACGCAAGATAAAATTGTTTGACCTACGTCATAAGTAATAACCCATGAAAGTAGTATTTTTTGGAACACCTCAATTCGCCGTTCCTACTTTAGAAAAATTACTAAATCTACCAGAATTTAAAGTGTTGGCAGTTGTTACCCAACCGGATAAACGCCGGGAAAGAGGTAATAAACTTATCCCTTCACCAGTAAAAAACGTGGCCATAAACCACAACTTACCTGTATGGCAACCACAACGGATAAAAAAGGATACTGAAACTTTAACCCAACTTCGAGAATGTGATGCAGATGTATTTGTAGTTGTAGCCTATGGACAGATTTTATCCCCAGAAATTTTGGATATGCCAAGGCTGGGCTGTATTAATGTACATGGTTCAATTTTACCCCAGTATCGTGGCGCAGCACCCATTCAGTGGTGTCTTTACAACGGTGAAAAAGAAACGGGGATCACGACAATGTTAATGGATGCCGGCATGGATACAGGGGCAATGCTATTGAAAGCAACTACACCGATTAGATTGCTAGATAATGCCCAGGATTTAGCCCAGAGGCTATGTGTCATTGGTGGAGATTTATTAGTAGAAACTCTGTTTAAACTGGAAAATCGGGAAATTGCACCTGTTCCCCAAGATGAAGCAGAAGCGACTTATGCTCCTTTGATTCAAAAGCATAACTATACTTTAGATTGGTCAAAGAGCGCTATTCAATTACATAACCAAATCAGAGGCTTTTACCCCAACTGCACAGCCACCTTTCGGAATCAAAGCATAAAAATTATTGCCTCCCTTCCCCTTGGCCATGCTTACGGTTATGAGCCGACACCTGAATTAACAGAAATTTCCCAAAAATTGCCTGATTTATCAACTCTATCAGGAAACATAGGAGAAGTAGTCAGCATAGCCAAGGGAGTTGGCGCTATTGTCCAAACTGGTGAGGGTTTGCTACTTTTGCGCGAGGTTCAGTTAGCTGGCAAACGTCCCCAGTCAGGATGGGATTTTGTCAATGGGAACCGTTTAACTGTGGGAGAGGTTTTCGGCAATGGTTAAACTTCTAATTTTTCGTAGAAATTGCAAGATTCGCAGGGGCCTTCTGGCTTGACAGCACAGCGCATAATTTCCGATTGGGCATTATAGCTACAGGTAGCATCACCAATTACCCAACGTCCTTGGACTAATGTTTTCTCTGTTGGTCTTTTGGCAGACTGTACATAAAGGGCGATATTTCGCAGATGGTAACGTCCTGATTTAAATTGGTATCTGTGGCGGCGTTCTAATACCGCATAAGTTTTACCTTCAAAATCGACGTAGTTTCCTGGTTGGGGTGTCCAATCGAGTTGGACTCTGCCGAGTGACTGACTGGGATGTGTCAGAATTACCTCGGTTGCTAAAGAGTCTGGCTCCATAAGTTTATGTGATGTGATTTACATCAATTATAAAGAACAGTCTGAAAAGCTTATTCAAAATTACTGCGATCGCCGGAGGCGGGGCTTTGCCCATCGCTCTCTATAGTGCAAAACATTTCGTCACAAATTTGTTCAATTCAGTAGGCTATAATATTCAATCAATAATTACTATAGATAAATCCAGTATTTACTTGTCTTGGCTTTCACTTCATATAAGTTTACAAATATCCACAATTTGAGAAAGCATTCAGGTCAATATATACCTGTGATATCGTTGCTATATAAGCGATAGAGAGATTTTGCAAATAGAAATTTTTGCGAGTCTCAATTACGTTGTTTAAAGTTATGTAGCCTTTTGATTACGGACTATAAGCTACTGCTGTAAACTATGCTTTGATAAGTCGCCGTCGGTGCGCCGGAGACTTTAAAAACGCCTGTGGAGAACTTGTAAGACCTGAAGTAATTCAGGCGCAGATCGGTGAAGCAGGAATCACGCGACTTCTAGTCGTGTGAAGTTCAAATATCATTCTTTCGCAGAGAAGAACACTGGAAAGGAGCCTTTTTTTCGATGTCTCATACCGTTAAAATTTACGATACCTGCATTGGCTGCACCCAGTGCGTCCGCGCTTGCCCTACAGACGTGTTGGAGATGGTTCCCTGGGATGGCTGTAAAGCTGCTCAAGTTGCCTCTTCACCCCGCACCGAAGACT
>PWQB01000274.1 GCA_003556955.1 Nostocaceae cyanobacterium CSSed10_463m | reverse complement strand
CGCCCCTACCACGTGGTCTATTTACAGCAACCGCCAAGGAGGTTAGGACATTGTTGATTGCTGAAAGCCTTAAGATAACTTGGTTTCTACTCAGCACTCAGCACGGGCTAAACGCCCCGCTACCGCTAACAGCACTCAGAACTTTGCTATATATGCTGCTCACGTCCCACAACAGACTTTTTTGCCATAGCTCTGAAATTTGTCACAAAAATTTCTCAATAACTAAAGCGTCATTAGAGATTTGAGGACTTATGTGTTAATTTTGACATACCAGATAAATCCAAAATGCAGATCATAGACAAGCCCAAGTCTACCGATGAGTGCATAATTATGTTTTGTTTGAATTTATCTAACCTTCTACTATATCTATTTAAAAGCCAGTTAATTTATCAGGAAAACCAATCATGTCTATTGTTAAAAATTTCATAGTTCCATTCCTAACAACAAAATTATTTACAGTAAAAAATAACAAACTATCTGTTATTGGACTAGTAGTGTGTTCGTCTTTAACTACATCTTTTTTATTACCCGAATTGAGTGATACTATTTTGCAGCAAAGTGCTTCTGTCGCACAAGCACAACAAGCTCAAAACTCTGTATCAAACCAAGTAATTCAATTAGTGAATCAAGCTAGGTCTCAGGGACGTGTGTGTGGAAACCAGAGATTTAACGCCGCAAGTCCATTGTCTGCAAATGCTAGCCTCAATAATGCAGCACAGGTACATAGTTCAGACATGGCTAGAACCAGAAAAATGAGTCACACAGGTTCTAATGGTAGTTCTATGGGACAACGTGCAACGCAAGCAGGGTATCAATGGAGAGCTATTGCTGAGAATGTGGCGGCTGGGCAAAAAACTCCGAATGACGTAGTGCAAGCATGGCTAAAAAGTCCAGGTCATTGCGCTAATATTATGAACTCAAATTATCAAGATGGTGGTGTAAGCGCTGTTCGGGGTAGTAACAATGTACTTTACTGGACAATGTTGTACGGTAGACAACGATGAATTAACTCTTCAGAAACTTCGGAAAGGTTTTGCTCCCCACCACCCCCCTTTTTTAGCAGGGCTAAAGTCCTCAAAGTCCCCCTTTGTAAGGGGGATTTAGGGGGATCTCCAATGTGCAAATATCGTTAACCGAACAGTATTCGGGTTTGGATGTATTTAAACTGATGCTTTAGTTGGGATAAATCAATCAATTGCGATGATTACCAAAAAATCAATTAAAAAAGTGTGGTTTTGACTACGCTATGACATGGAATTAGTAAGATAAAATTACCATAATGCATGACAGGAAAATGCTCAGAGTCATTGAGTCAAACAATAGGAGAAGCAATGAGCCTAGAAACAGCTAAAGTCATATTATGGGAAGAAAAACAAAAAGATTATCTGAAAAAATTCTATGATTTGCAATTTACTCCCAGAGTAGGAGAAGAAATTTACTTAAATAAGGAAAACTGGCGAGTCACTAGAATTGAGCATGATTTAGAAGTTAATGAGGTTAATATCTATATGGAATTAATCAAAAAAGTCAAGTCAGAGAAATCATCTAATTCATAAAGAAAAGTGGAATTATTCAGGGTAGGTTGAAAAGCCCAACAGCAACAGCAAAAAGGGTAAAGGACAGGTCTTACCAGTTATAGCACTACGCATACACGTGAGGACATTGTTGATTGCTAAAAGCCTTGATCTAAATTGGTTTTTACTCAGCACTCAGCACTTTGCTATAAGTGACTTTATGTGTTTTTGGTTTGATTGTTAGCCAGTTGCAGTGAAGCGGTGATCTTGTGCTGTAACTACCTGTATCAACCATTTATCGGCGTTCTACAGCGCAGGGATCAGCAACTGGCAATTGTGTGGGATTTCTGAGATTAATCGAAGCTGTTTGTCTCAGTGACCCAACTGTTATTTCAATTAAAACTGCAATCGAGTTATTTTGTCTGCCAAATTGCCACAAAGTCGAAATTCAAGAATAAGGGTGTCGGGAAAATCAGTAGGGGCTTATGTTCTAACCACCTTGGCGGTTGTTATGAAAAAAATAATAATCCCATGCCGATGAGGGCAATAATGACACCAGCGATCGCTCGCCAACTGACTTTTTCACCCATGCACATAGCCAGGGGAATCACAAATATGGGGCTAGTCTGTAACAAGGTGGAAGCAATTCCGGCTGACGTGAATTTAATTGCCGTTTGTTGTAGCCATATACCTAAATAAGTCCCACAAAAAGCCGCAAAGCAAGTGGCAAGAATGATTCGCCAGGTTTGTCTTTCTGATGAGGGTAATGCTTGCGCCTGACGGTTGGGTAAACACATCCACCCTAAAAGAATCAATTCGGCTGCCCCTAAACGCAATAAAGCCGCCCACACAGATGTCATATTACCAGTAGTAAATGCTATGCGAGAGATAATTGTCCCAATGGCATTGGCGATCGCCGCTAATAAGCCCAAACCGATACCTCTCCATAGGTGGGTGGGAGCATCATTACTACTACCGGGAACTCTTTCTGTAACTACCCAAGCCACTCCCAGAATAGTGATGAAAATTCCCCCCCAAGCCGTGATGTTTAAACTTTCTTGTAGCCAAATCATGGCCGCGATCGCCGTCATGGGAGGTGCAAGGGTACTCAGCAGTAAAACACGGCGTGCGCCCAAGTAATTAATCGCCCCTAAAAAAGCCGTATCACCCCAGCTAATACCTATCACTCCACTCAGACACAGCAGCAAAATTGGCATGGGGGTGGAGGTGGGCAAGGATTCACCAGTTACTAAGATAGTCACAATTAGCAAGGCGATCGCTACCATCCCCTTAATTAAATTCAGCCGTAGCGGTGGAATTTGCTGCCCCACAATGCCATATACCACCGAAGCGATCGCCCATAAACCAGCAGCAGCTAACGCAGCTAATTCACCTCTGGCATTTATTAAGAAATTATTAAAAATATAATTTCCCCCTTAAATAATGCTGGAAAATCTCTAATAATAAAATAAATAGCTAAAACAATTATAGCACTCGTTGGCTGAGAGTGCTAATCTTCCAAAAAATAATATTGCCAGATTATCGACAAACAAATACTGTTTCTAGAAAAAAATAGAGGACTTTTGGCAACAACTTAAAAGCAGAATAAAATTTTTCCACACAACTAACTCATTATTGGGAGGAATGGAATGAAATATACGTTTGACATTGTAGGTGTATCTCCTATTTGGCAATTTTTTAGTCAACAGCAAAAGACCATCAACCAACCAAATAAAGGAGGTGTAGAATATCTCAGCACCCATATATGTACCTTGGATGCCTTGCTAGAGACTGTAGAACCGTTACCAGTAAAATGGGGTTGGAATACCGAACAAGTTCTAGATACTGTAGTGCAGTTTTGGTTAAATAATGCGGAAAGTATTCGTTATTGGAAATTCCGATTAACTGATGCTGGTAATGAAAACATCCTCGTCGCTAGGCTGGCAGAAATCAGATCCTTACAAGCTGAATTTGAATCTTTATTAGGTAAATAGATGGGGCAATGGGTGAATGAACAATTGTGCCTATTGTCCCAACTCTCTAATATTGTTCATCACTTGTTGATATAAGTCATTGTTATTTTGTGATTGAAAAATGCTGGCGGCTTTTTGTAAATCCTGGAGCGCCCCCTGTCGATCTCCCTGAGCCGCACGAGCATTTCCCCGATTATTGTAGGCAGCGCCAAAAGTGGAATTGAGGCGAATGGCTTGATTGTAATCAGCGATCGCACCTTGTCGATCTCCTTGCGCTGCACGGGCATTTCCCCGATTATTGTAAGCAATGGCATAGCGAGAATCGAGGCTAATGGCTTGGTTAAAGTCATTTATGGCCTCGTTCTTATCTCCCAGAGCTGCGCGGGCATTTCCCCGATTATTATAGGCTTCAGCATAACGGGGAGACAGGCGAATAGCTTCGTTATAGTCAGAGAGCGCCCGTTGGTGATCTCCCAGAGAAGCCAGCGCATTACCTCGATTATTGTAGGCTTCGGCATCGTCAGGAGAAAGATTCAGAGCTTGATTGTAATCATTGATCGCTCTTTGCTTATCTCCCGCATCAAAGTAAGCTAGTCCCCGACTTTTATAGGCTGGGGCAAAATTTGCATCCATCTCAATAACTCTAGTATAGGTAGCGATCGCCCCTTGCAGGTCACCTCTGAGATGTTGATTCTTCCCCTGCACATAGAGATTACCAGCTGCGGATGTTTGAGCCATCCGACTGTTGGGGGGACTAATACCAACTTCTGTTACTAATACATCTTTGTTCTGACTACAAGAAATACTGGTAATTGCACTCAATGCGGTAACCACAGCTATAGTCAATGTTCTCTTAACCTTAACCTGTTCTTGCTTCAATAGCCGCAGTTTCATAACTTACCTTAAATTGTCATTACACCTGGATTACAATTAGCACTAACTTTAATTCGTGCCTCGAAATAAAACTGGTTACTGCACCATTATTTCTGTCAGACTGTGCCAAATTTATTTTCTTATTTCCTTCTTTCTTGATGTCCTTCCCTCACAGGGAGACGCTACAAGAATAGCTATTTGTTAGTAAGGATTCTATTTTAGACAACCAAAGAATATTTTTATGTTTTTCCTTATACTTTATGCATAATTGGCTGAAAAAATCAAAAGTTTAATTAATATTAAATTTTTGCCAAAAATTCGCCTCACTCAGATAGTAAATTGGACGATTAAGCAGTTTTACTCTTGTGGTTCCGCATCTTCTGGTTTTTTGGTAGACAGTCGCCAAGATGTAGTAGTATCTATATCTACAGACAATTGCTGCAAATTTTGCCCTAAATCTTTTTGCATTTTTTGTGTCAGTGTAATGGGGAAATCTAAACTGACATTTTGATTTTGTACCAGTTTAACTAACTCCGTAAATGGTACTTTTACCGATTTCCTTTCATAACTACTTAACTTACAAACAGGGGTTTCCATGATATTTTGAGCCTGCATCGCTTTTTTTAAGCGTTCTTGCAGATGCTCAAATTCTGAATTTAATAACTGCCAATGTTCTGATAATTCTCTGTATCTGGTATCCAGTGCTGTTAAATCTTCCCTTTGGGGATCTGGATTACTGGCTACTTGTAATTCTAATAACTGCAAATGTACTTGAGCTAGATAAATACAATCTAAATAAGCATATTCAATCTGTCCTTCAGTTAAAGGTCGCTTGCCCCAATCGCTGCCTTGTTCCTGCTTGTCAATATAATTAAATCTGCATAGTGCTGTTGCTAAAGTTTTCAGTTGGTAATTCGGTAAAGGCAAAATATAGTAGGGTATTTTCTTCGCCATTTCTAAAGTACAAGTAATATTTTGCGCTCTTTTACTGCCTAAAAACTTCAAATCATAACTAGCATTATGAAATACCTTCTCAATATCAGCATTTACCATAATTTGCTCAATAAATTCAGTAGCCAAATCAGGCTGATTTAGCACATCTAAAAGATAAACGCGATCGCCACTCATATCTGTCGGATCGTCTAACACCTGAATCAGTGACAATCTAGGATGACGAGATTTATAATCAGCCACCTCTGTATCGATCCACAAAGTTTTAGCATTGGTATATTCTGTAACTATGGCACGAATATCACTAGCAGAATTTAAGTATGGCATGAGCGAATATTTCCTGATAGTTGAGTAAGATAAAGTTAATTACAGTTTTCCAAATTAACATTTTGCATATCCACGCTGATACCTTGAGCGGTTGATATACGCATGAAAACAGATTATCTCATCTTAGGTAGTGGCTTGTCAGCATTGGTATTTGGCTCATTAATGGCAAAATCTGGCCATAAAGTTCAAATATTGGAAGCGCATGAACATCCGGGGGGATTTGGCCACACCTTTACGATGGCAAAAAAGTATAAATTCAATGCTCAATTACATTATGTTTGGG
>PWQB01000159.1 GCA_003556955.1 Nostocaceae cyanobacterium CSSed10_463m | reverse complement strand
TTCTAATTCCCCCCTTTTCAAGGCTAGGGGGGATCTGCGAGTGCCTAAAATCACAGCCAACAACTTTTCAAACACCCTCTTAGAAACCCAGCCGTACTAATTAATTTTCATGAATCGATTTTTTGTGGTGTAACTGTTGCATGAAAAAATCTTCTAAGGAACTGCGAGCTAGGTTCATAGAAATAATTTCTCCTTTCATTAAACGGAGACTAGCAAGAAAATCATAATAATCTTGTTGAAGTGTGCCTTGCCAAGAACCATCACCCTCAAAAGTGAGATCAGTTATCCACTGTTTGAGAACTTCAAAGTCACCACCTCGACCTTTAATATGGTATGTGTTGTCACTACCTAATAGTTGATTGAGAGAACCAGAACAAATTATTTCACCTTGAGAGAGGATAGCGACGCGATCGCAAATTTGTTCCACTTCACTCAAAACATGGCTATTGAAAAAAATGGTTTTACCTGCGGCTTTTAACGATAAGATAATTTCCCGCATTTGGTAGCGTCCTATCGGATCTAAACCAGACATGGGTTCGTCGAGAAAGATTAATTCCGGATCATTAATTAATGCCTGTGCCATGCCGACACGCTGTAACATTCCCTTAGAATAGCGACGCATCGGTTTTTTGCGGGCATCAGTGCGGGATAAACCGACTAATTCTAGCAGTTGGGGAATGCGATCGCGTTGTAAACTTTGAGGAATTTGGAATAAACCCGCAGCTAACTGGAGAAATTCCCAGCCAGTGAGATAGTCATATAAATAGGGATTTTCTGGGAGGTAGCCAATAAGTTGCTTCGTAGAGCGATCGCCTAATGGCTGACCCAATAATAAACCCTTGCCCGAACTGGGGCGGATAATTCCCAATAAAAGTTTTAACAGGGTAGTTTTACCAGCCCCATTTGGCCCTAATAACCCAAATGTCTCACCTTTGTAGACCTCAACAGAACAGCTTTTGAGAGAGACAATTTTTTGATTCAGCCAAAAACCTGTGCGATAGACTTTACGCAAATCAGCAGTGAGGACTACTGGCGGATTATCAATAGTATTCGGTTGATGATCAGGGATGTCTACACCAGACTTCATTGAGTGACTCAGTGATTTCTTTTTTATTCACATCCTATAGGATACCCTTAGAACTGGGAATTGTACCAGCACGACGGGGGTCAATTTCCACCGCCATGCGGGTAGCCCTCGCAAAAGCTTTAAACGTCGCCTCAATAATATGATGGGAGTTAATGCCATCTAATTGGCGAATGTGTAGTGTCATTTGGCTATGGTTAACCAAGGCGACAAAAAATTCCCGGACTAACTGAGTGTCATAAGTTCCCACTCGCTGAGTAGGAATTTGCAAACCATAGCTCAGATGAGGTCTACCAGAAAAATCCAGCGCCACTTGCACTAAAGCTTCATCCAATGGTGCGAGAAAATTCCCAAAACGAACAATACCCTTTCTATTACCTAGAGCTTGACTAAAAGCTTGCCCTAAAGTGATACCCACATCTTCATTCGTATGGTGGTCATCAATTTCCCAGTCCCCCTGAGCTTGGACATTTAAATCAATCAGCCCGTGAGAGGAAATTTGATGCAACATATGATCCAAAAACGGAATCCCGGTAGCTGCTGTGCAGATACCTGTACCATCCAAATTGATCGTAACTTTTATATCAGTTTCGCCGGTGGTGCGATGAACAGAGGCAACACGAGCAGTTTGAGTCAAATTCAGGCGTTGAACGGAGTCCTGACCGAAGGTATCGCTTGTTTGCATAATTGGAGATTTAAGATTTGAAATTTGAGATTTTGGATTGAACTGCAATCTAAAATCGCAAATCCAAAATCCAAAATTGATTGACTAATGACTACATTCCCATTATTTCATAGCCTGCATCTACGTATAAAACTTGTCCTGTAATGCCACTAGCTAAATCGCTAGATAAGAAGGCAGCAGTATTGCCTACTTCTTGTTGCGTCACAGTGCGTCGCAGGGGAGCTACTTCTTCTACATGGTGAATCATATCTAAAATTCCGCCCACTGCTGAAGAGGCTAATGTGCGGATTGGGCCGGCGGAAATGGCATTTACCCGAATGTTTTGTGGTCCCAGTTCAGCAGCCAAATAACGTACACTAGATTCTAAACCAGCTTTCGCTACTCCCATGACGTTGTAGTTAGGAATTGCTTTTACGCCACCCAAATATGTCAAAGTGATAATGCTTCCTCCTTCTGTCATCAAGGGTTTGGCCGCACCGCTTAACTGCACTAATGAGTAAGTGCTGATTTCTAAGGCAGTTTTGAAACCAGAACGGGAAGTTTGGCTAAAATCACCAGTCAAATCGTCTCTGTTAGCGAAAGCTAAACAATGAATCAGGATATCTAATTTTCCCCACTTCTCCCGGACAGATGCAAAGGTAGATTCAATTTGTGCGTCATCTTGGACGTTACAGGGAACAAATAAACTGGGGTTGAGAGGTTCCACCAACTCCGCTACTTTTTTCTCCATCTTGCCTCGCTCATCTGGCAAGTAGGTAATACCTAAGTTAGCTCCAGCTTGATGCAGTTGTTGAGCAATCCCCCAGGCTATGGAGCGGTTGTTGGCAATCCCTGTAACTAAGGCATTTTTTCCAGTCAGATTCAGCATATAAATTATGAATGTGATCAATCATTAGGAGCATACTAGAATCTGAGGCTAGTTTGTCTTGGTTCTGCACATTTTTTGCAAAAATGATGACTAGGGAAACTTTTTTGTGCAAAGTTTCTCCAGATAATCCTGAAGATATTCTCAAGATATCGTGAATCTTTTGCTCAAAAACCTGATGACCACAACTGTGCAAGAACTTATAACAACTACTCGCTAAAAACATCAAAAATTATGTATCATGATGAACAAATAACTGTGAACTTTTGGCTTTGAGTATAGGAATGTACAGAAAGGTTGACGGTGCTTTATTGATTTTTCAGGTGTATTGTTAGGTAATCAGTTTTTGTTTTTCCGGCATTGGGTAGGGGAAGGGAGATGATCGTGACACAAGATAAAGCCCTAGCAAATGTATTTCGCCAGATGGCAACTGGGGCATTTCCTCCAGTTGTAGAAACCTTTGAACGCAATAAAACAATATTTTTTCCCGGCGATCCTGCTGAACGAGTTTATTTCCTCTTGAAGGGTGCTGTGAAGCTCTCCAGGGTGTATGAAGCAGGAGAGGAAATAACGGTAGCACTGCTGCGGGAAAATAGTGTTTTTGGTGTGTTGTCGTTACTGACGGGAAATAAGTCCGATAGGTTTTACCATGCAGTGGCATTTACACCTGTAGAGTTACTGTCAGCGCCAATTGAACAGGTAGAGCAAGCGTTTAAGGAAAATCCAGAATTATCAATGTTGATGCTGCGAGGCCTTTCTTCGCGGATTCTCCAAACAGAGATGATGATTGAAACCTTAGCGCACCGGGATATGGGTTCGAGATTGGTGAGTTTTCTGTTAATTCTTTGTCGTGATTTTGGGGTTCCTTGTGCAGATGGGATTACCATTGATCTGAAGTTATCTCATCAGGCGATCGCTGAAGCAATTGGATCAACTCGTGTGACTGTGACTCGCTTACTAGGGGACTTGCGCGAGAAACAGATGATTTCTATCCACAAAAAGAAGATTACCGTGCATAAACCTGTTAGCTTAAGTAGACAGTTCACTTAACAGCCCTGGGAGTTCCCTCAAATGTAGTAAAATCAGGGTGTAAGCAAAGTCCTTCAAGCTTACCCGTGAACCGTTATCAGGTTGAAGGAAAAAATACTCTACCTTGTTTTTCCCGCAGATTATGCCAGGGAACCCCATTAATTGGGATATACAAAGTAAAATCTTTGTAAAATTCCACTGTTTTTATAGTGGAGTGTCAAAAGTTAATGAATGAAAGTAGTAGGCTGTATCTGGAAGCATTATGCCTCCGACACACTGCGTGAACGGTAGCTGAAGATGACAACCGGGTACATCCTGATAGCAGCAATGTTAATTTTGGGGGGCGTAATTGCCACCGTGGGCGATCGCATTGGCACACGAGTTGGCAAAGCACGCCTCTCACTGTTTAACTTACGCCCTAAAAAAACGGCTGTACTGGTAACTATTTTTACTGGTGGGTTAATTTCCGCATCAACATTAGGAATCTTATTTGCAGCTGATGAAGGATTGCGGCAAGGGGTGTTTGAGCTAGAAGATATTCAAAAAGACTTGAGAAACCAGCGAGAACAGCTAAAAATTGCCGAAACACAAAAAAGTAACGTAGAGATTGAGTTAAGCACAGCTAGAACTGAGCAAATCCAGGCACAGCGAGAATTACAGGTAATTAACAAATCCTTGCAAGCGGCTAACACTAAACAAGAAGCAACACAAACTCAACTCAAACGTACCCAAAATCAGTTAGGTGAGGTAGTTAGTCAGTATCAACGAGCCTTAACTGAACTGCAAAGCGTTTATGACGAAAGAGAGACATTGCAGGGGGCTATTGAAGAACTCAGGGCAGAAAGAAAACGACTGTATGCAGAAGCTAAAACAGCCATTGACGAAGCTAAGACAGCTATTAACAAGCGCGATCGCCAAATTGCCCAACTAGATGGACTAATCAAAAAACGCAATCAAGAAATTGCTTCACGAGAGCAAGTGATAGCCACTAGGGAATCTCGCCTCAAAGAATTGGAAAGAGAACAGAATTATTTAGAACAAGAAGTAGCAAGGCTAGAAAAATTTTATCAATCATACCGTGACCTGCGCTTAGGTAAACTGGCATTGGTTCGTAATCAAGTTTTGGCGGCGGATGTGGTTCGGGTGAATCAAGCCAGCGCAGCTCGTCAAGCAATCATCCAACTGTTGCAAATAGCTAACCGAAATGCCAACATTCAATTAACTGAACCCGGTGAAACCCCCACAAATAAAGAGCTTCTACGGGTTACCCCAGAAAGAATAGAGCAACTAAGTCAACAGATTAACGATGGTAGAGAATACGTTGTGCGAATCTTCTCGGCTGGTAATTACGTGCGGGGAGAAAACCAAATAGAATTTTTTGCAGATGCAGCCCGAAATCAACTAGTTTTTTCTCAAGGCGAGGTACTAGCTACAACTACTGCTGATCCCAAAACTATGACACCTTTTCAATTATCCCAGAGACTCGATTTGCTGATTTCTGCTTCGGAATTTCGAGCGCGGAATGCCGGAATTGTTGAGGGTGTGTTACGAGAAGGGACTCACCTGCGGTTTTTCTTACAATTAAGGCAGTATGATCAACCATTAGAAATTAAAGCGATCGCCAGGGAGGATACTTATACAGCAGGCCCTTTAAGAATTAAGCTCTTAGCAATTTTTAATGGGGTAGTGGTTTTTAGCACCTAAAAATAAAAATAACAATATAGCCGAATATTAAGAATAATTAAATAAACATATTGGTAGAATTTAACTGTATTTTTATGACTTTTAGTGAATTTTCACCAACACAACCAGTCATCTTAGGCTTCGATCCCGGTAAGGATAAGTGTGGTTTAGCAGTCATGGGACTAGACCGACAATTGTACTATCACCAAGTTGTGACTGCACAAAAGGCGATCGCCACCATTGAGACACTGCGTCAACAGTTTCCTGTATCCTTATTGGTCATGGGGAACCAAACCACCTCAAAACAGTGGAAACAGCAACTACGAGAAACATTAGTAGAGCAGCTCAGTATCATTTTAGTAGACGAACGTTACAGCACCTTAGAAGCACGCGATCGCTACTGGCAGATGTATCCACCCAAAGGGCTAACAAAACTCTTGCCACAGGGAATGAGACAGCCACCAAGACCCATAGACGACATAGTTGCCCTCCTCTTAATTGAAAGATACTTAAATCGCCTCACAGAGAGTGCTGAGTCTTGAGTGCTGAGTGCTGAGTGGATAGGGGCGGGTTTACAGATATGTTCAATTACCAATAATAATTTTAATAAACCCGCC
>PWQB01000701.1 GCA_003556955.1 Nostocaceae cyanobacterium CSSed10_463m | reverse complement strand
CAGCGAAATTTCTCAAATTTAAATGGAAGAATTACCAATCATCCAAAAAACCTACGACCTGATTAAATGGTACATCCCAATTCTGACTCGGTTGCCCAAAATTCATAAATTTACCTTGGGTGACAGAATGACCAATCAATTATATGATTTGTTAGAGGGCTTATTGGCTGCTCGCTATCGCCAAGAAAAACTTAGTGTGTTAGAACCCCTCAAAAGCATTATAGATATTTTAAAATATCAAACTAGGATATTATTTGATTTTAATTTAATTCCCATCCACCGATATGAATATGCAGGCAAATTAATTAATGAAATTGGTGTAGATTTAGGTGGTTGGATTAAACAACAAAGCAATTACCAAAAATCTGTAAAAAATTAAATGAAACGTCACGGTAATCTTTATCATCAAATTATCAATTTTGAAAATCTCCTAATAGCCGCTAAAAAAGCCCAAAGGGGTAAAAGATTTCGAGAAAATGTTTTAGATTTTAACTATAATTTAGAATCAGAATTAGTTCAATTACAAACAGAACTAACTAATCAAACTTATCAACCGGGCGAATATAGAACCTTTTACATTAAAGAGCCAAAAATTCGCATGATTTCTGCTGCTCCCTACCGAGATAGAGTAGTACATCATGCTTTATGTAATATTATTGTACCTCTAATTGAATCCAGCTTTATTGGTGATTCTTACGCGAATCGCGTAGGTTTCGGTACTCATCGCGCCTTGCGGCGATTTACCAAATTTGCTCGTTCCAGTCGCTATGTACTTCAGTGCGATATCCAAAAATATTTTCCCTGCATCGACCACGAAATTCTTAAAACCTTGCTGCGTCATAAATTAAAATGTGCAGATACGCTGTGGTTAATAGATATGATGATTGACAACAGCAATGAACAGTTACCAATAGCTGAATATTTTGAGGGTGATAATTTATTCACACCGCTACAAAGACGGCGAGGTTTACCTCTTGGCAATCTTACCAGCCAGTTTTTTGCTAATGTTTATTTAAACAGTTTCGACCATTTTGTGAAAGAAGAACTCAAAGCTAGAAAATACCTGCGTTACGTCGATGACTTTGCTTTATTTTCTGATGATTGGAAATTTTTAGCTGAAGCCCGTTTGCAGGTTGTAGAATATTTATCTCAATTAAGATTAAAAATTCATCCTGTCAAAAGTCAGTTATTTGAACTCAAATATGGTGCTAATTTCTTAGGTTTTCGCATTCTACCACACTGCATCCGGGTACGCTCAGAAAATTTAAGAAGAGCAAAACGCCGACTCAAACAAATGCAAATTGACTATACACAGGGTAAAATTAATTCAGATCACGTAGCCCAATCGATGCAAAGTTGGTTTGCTCATTTAGAGCATGGCGATACTTGGCGGTTGCGTCAACAGATATTTACTTCTCTTGCTTGGTCAAGAGGGTAGAGAAGGGATGGGCAATTCCGGCTGCTGCGCGGTGGTTCGTGGAACAACAATCCTGAAAACTGTCGTTCTGCCAATCGCAACAACAACAACCCAGACAACGCGAACAACAATATCGGTTTTCGGGTTGTGTGTAGTGGTGCGGCGGCGAGCGCTCTTTTGTACCAGAGTCGGCGGATGGGAATGCGTCGAGCGTGTCAAAAAAGAGTCCAGACCTGTTCCTGTGATATCGATAACGATATCCGAAAATAAAACTGAATTGGGTAGCTTGGTAGGTGTCAAAGCCGAACAGTTGCCCAATTCTCATAAATATGAGACTTACGTACTCGCAACCAACATACACAAAGGCGGGCAGGATGCCCACCCCACAATATTAATCAAGGTGTTTCATCAGCAAATCCTACACTCTTGCGGGTAAAGATGCTCTTGCAGGTTTAGCTAAAGAACTACTTTGATGATTATTCGCTTCTTCCGCCGCTAATAACTCACGAATTAACCGGGCTATGGCTTTTTGCGTCAGGCGGTTAGTAATTTGCTGACCCAAACGCTGGACACCAGGATTTACTAATAATTGAGCTAGTTGGGGTGCTAATTGTACTGGGTCAAAACCACGGGTGGCTCGGAGAATATTTAAAATATTTTTAATATGCTCTAAGGTTTGTTGCTGCTCAACTGTCGCCCCTGGGGTTTCGTTAACTGCTGTTAAACCTACTCTTTCCCGGAGGACATAAGTGAAGTTGTGTAGCACATTTTTGCTGACAGCACTAACTCCATTCAAAAATTCATCTACGAGCCTGTCACGAATGAATGAACCACGTTCAGAAGACAGAAATTCTACTCCTTGGTCTAAGACTAAATTGAAGTCGTAGTCCTGATTTTTCTTAGCATTACGGAGCAAGTTTTCTAACCGATTCCACCGGAATTTGTCATCTTTAAACAGCAAGTTTTGTAAAGATGTTCTTAATTGTGGTGCTTGGTCGGTTAATAGACGTTTAGCAACATAAGGATAAGCTTCGCTGAGAACTTTAAATTCGGGGTCTATATATATGGCGATACCTTCCAAGGTTACCAAAGAGCGAATAATTAAAGCATAATAAGGAGGAACACGGAAAGGATATTCATACATCAAAGCTGAGAGTTCATCTGTGATGCTTTTGATGTTTAAGTCAGCAACACTGGCTCCTTGAGCATCAGCGAATACTCTGGCAAATGCGGGAATAATTGGGGTTAAATCTGTGTCTGGGGATAAAAAATCTAGTTTTACGTAGTCGTTGGCTAAACCTTCAAAGTCACGATTCACAACGTGAACGATCGCTTCAATTAAACCATAACGTTGGGGTGGCTGGACTTCACTCATCATGCCAAAGTCCAGGTAAGCCAGTTTACCCTCTGGTGTGGCTAACAAATTACCTGGATGAGGATCAGCATGGAAAAATCCGTGTTCTAATAGCTGACGCAGGGAGCATTGGACACCCACTTCAATCAAATAACGCGCATCTATACCTTGGGCGTTAATTTCGGCTGTTTGGGTTAATTTTGTGCCGTTTATCCACTCCATCGTCAATACGCGACGGTTGGTATATTCCCAATAAATTTTTGGTACGTAAATGTCTTTTATATGACCATATAATTCAAAAAAGCGTTCGGCGTTTTCCCCTTCATGAATATAATCCATCTCTTCAAAGATGCGATCGCCTAATTCATCGAGGATACCAACTAAATCACTGCGGATTTTTTTAACTTTATTTTGTACCCAAGCGGCAATTTGGCGCAAAATAAACAAGTCAATGGCAATTCTTTCTCTTAAATCAGGGCGTTGCACTTTAATGGCGACTTCTTCACCCGTTTTGAGTTTACCTTTATAAACTTGCCCTAAAGAAGCGGCGGCAATTGGTTGGGGGGAAATTTCGGCGTAAATATCTGGGGGAGATGCGCCTAATTCTTCTTCAATAAATTGATAAGCTATTTCGTTAGCAAAGGGCGGTAATTGGTCTTGTAACCTGGTTAATTCTTCTAGATATGCAGGGGGAACTAAATCTGGTCTAGTGGATAAAGCTTGTCCGATTTTAATGTAAGCCGGCCCCAGTTGGGTGAGTAATTCTCGCAGCTGCACGGCTCGACGCTGGTCTTTTTTCACGACTATTCCCCGGCGGCTGTCCCACCACAACCCAAAAACAAAGGAAATAGTCGGCCGCAAAACTGTAAAAATTCTCTGTAAAACTTTTAGCGGGCGGTTACGATAATATTCTCCTATCTCTTGGGGATCATAAACTATGGCATCAGTCTCTAAATCTTGGTTAGTTATACGTTTTGGTGAACGAACAACCAAGGTTGATTGGCCATTTTCTGTTAATAGTTCAGTCACTTGTGGTTCGTCCTCGGTGTTGCGGGAAGTCGGGGGAAGTGTCTTGACAATCATTGAAGTCAGCCACTATTCGGATTAAGTATGTAAAGTATTGTAACAAGAAGTTTACAAACAAGCATCCCCATTCGGGAAAAAATAGCTTAGTATATTTGCTACACTTGAAGATGGGCGTATTAGTTCAATAATAATAGATATTTCTAGCTTTCTAAGTGCTGAGTGGAAAAGTCCGAGTAAAGGCAGCGCCTGAAACCTGATCAAATCCAAATTCTCTGGCAAACTTAGCACCCAAAAATCAGGAAGAAAGGAGAATTTGGCTGAATGTTGCTTTGCCTACGAATTGAAAATTTTGCCCTGATTGACCAACTAGAACTAGAATTTGGGGCTGGACTGAATGTCCTCACAGGTGAAACCGGCGCGGGAAAATCAATTATCTTAGATGCTATTGATGCGGCTTTGGGTGGTAAAGTTTCTAGTCGAGTCATTCGCACGGGAACGAATCGCTCAATGGTAGAAGCAACTTTTACATCTAATCCTGCTTTAACAGCTTGGTTGAGTGAACAGGAAATAGATTTAATTGAAGATAACTGTGTAATAGTTAGCCGAGAAATTACCGCCACCAGCAGTAATATCCGCAGTCGGTCACGGGTGAATGGGGTGTTGGTAAATCGGCAGATGATGGGAGGTTTGCGCGATCGCTTGGTGGAAATTACCGCCCAAGGTCAAACTGTACAGGTGGGACAATCGGCCCAAGTCCGGGAATGGTTAGATGTGTATGGTGGTGACTCGCTGCTTCAACAGCGTCAAATTATCGCCACGGCTTTTATTAATTACCAAACAGCCCATCAAGCATTAGAAAAACGCCGCACATCAGAACGGGAACGTTTACAGCAACTGGATTTACTTACCTATCAAATACAAGAATTGGGAGCTGCTAACCTCCAAGATCCCCAGGAATGGGAACAACTGGTGCAAGAACGGGAACGGCTCAATCATGTTGTGGAACTGCAACAAATGAGTTACAAGGTGTATCAGTCCTTGTATCAAAATGACAATGAAACCCCAGCCGCCGCAGATTTATTGGGGGACAGTGAAGCCACATTAACTGACATGGTAGAGTATGATTTCCAACTGCAACCTTTGTTGGATTTGGTGAGGGATGCTCAAACTGCAATGATGGAGGTGGGAAGACAAATTAATGCTTATGGCAGTAGTTTAGAAGCTGATCCCCAACGATTACAGGAAGTAGAAGAACGGATTCAAGAGTTAAAACAAATTTGTCGCAAGTATGGACCGACTCTGACAGAAGCGATCGCATATTACCAACGCATCCAAGGGGAATTGGCAGAACTCAATGATAGCGAACACTCCATTGAAAGTCTAGAACAGCAGGAAACAGCCTGTTTTAGCCATCTGACCCAAGCTTGTGCCAAGTTAACTAAATTGCGTCGTCACACCGCAGCACATTTAGAATCTCAATTGCTGTGTGAACTCAAGCCGTTAGCAATGGAAAAGGTGAGGTTTCAAGTGGAGATCACGCCGATTTCCCCCACAGCCGCAGGTGCAGACAAAATTACCTTTATGTTTAGTCCTAACCCTGGGGAACCACTGCAACCTTTAATTGCGATCGCCTCTGGTGGTGAAATGAGTCGGTTTTTGTTAGCACTAAAAGCGTGTTTTTGTCAAGTGGATGCCGCCGAGACAATGGTATTTGATGAAATTGATGTGGGCGTTTCTGGGAGAGTAGCACAGGCGATCGCCGAGAAATTACATCAGCTGAGTCAAAATAACCAAGTATTATGCGTCACCCATCAGCCTTTAGTTGCCGCAATGGCTGATCGACATTTCCGTGTAAATAAACAAACAATCACTCAAAGTAGTCATACTCAGCAGAGGACTGTGGTTCGAGTCACCAATTTAGAAAACCTCAGCCATCGCCGGGAAGAACTAGCGCAGTTAGCTGGGGGTAAATCTGCCACAGAGGCGATCGCCTTTGCCGAGTCTTTATTATTACAAGCTGCCCACCATCGTCGCCAAGAAATAAATTAGCTTCAACTCCCATGTCTCCTTACCTACGGTGTACACACAAGTCGGTAAATTTTCGTTTGTATCATAAGACCCCACCCCTAACCACTCACCGCAAGCGAGGCTACGGTGTACACACAAGTCGAAGTAAACTACTAGGGGAGGGGAATT
>PWQB01000340.1 GCA_003556955.1 Nostocaceae cyanobacterium CSSed10_463m | reverse complement strand
TGTTATAGCGGTTATCAGTTAAGTGAGATACAAGAACCCCACCCCCAACCCCCTCCCCCGTTCGCCCTTGGCGTTTCCGAAGGAAAAGTTCACCCGGAGGGAAACCCTCCTTGTGACTTCTCTCCGCCGCGAGGAGGGGGCTATGATGTCCTTCATTCAAGTGCATATCGCTATATTAAGAAATATAAAACCTCACCCCAACTCTCTCCTTAGCAAGAGGATGTTATAGCAGTTCTCGGTTGAGTGAGATACAATAAACCCACCCTCAACCCCCTCCCAGCAAGTGATGAGTTGACTATGATGTACTTCATTCAAGTGCATACGGCTATATAATAAAAGACTAATTGATAAAATTGTTACAATTTTTTATCATAAATTTATATAAATATCATATCTATACATCTCGACCTGCTGCATACTACTACTTCTTTTACGGAGTCAGACAGTCACATGACACAAGAATTAACCGACCTCAGAAATAGTATTTTACAAGAACGTTACACAGATGCTTTGGCGATTGTTGACGAGTTAGAGGGGATGAGTCAAAAGGCAATTCTGCGGCAAATTAAATCTTTTTTGAAGATTTTATTGATCCATTTAATTAAAAATCAAGTAGAACAGCGATTAACAAATTCTTGGGTAGCTTCTATTCGCAACGCAATTTTAGAAATTCAAGACGTGAATCTCAAAGAAAACAAAAAATCCTATTATGTCAATCAAGATGAATGGGAAATTTTGATAGAAGAGGAAGTAATTGAAAGTTCGATAGCTGATGCTAGTTTAGAAGTGATGAATGGCAAATACAGTCAATTTCAACTGGCGGATATTATAGATAGAACTAAGTTAATCGAAAATACTTTGCAGTTTTTAATGTTAACTTATTCCTATTCAGCTAAGGAATTACCTGCAATTGTTGCCGAAAGTTTAACTCAGTTACCAGGTGGCGAAAATTGGAAAGCGGGGAGATGGTAAGCAATGACACAAGAATTAACCGACCTCAGAAATAGTATTTTGCAAGGACGTTATGCAGATGCTTTGGCTATTGTTGATGAGTTAGAGGGGATGAGTAAACAAGCAATTCTGCGTAATATTAAGTCTTACATCAATATTTTATTGATTCATTTAATTAAAAATCAAGTAGAACATCGGTTAACAAATTCCTGGGTGGCTTCTATTCGCAATTCTATTCGAGAAATTAAAAATTTGAATATAAAAGATAATAATAAATCCTATTATGTTAATCAAGATGAATGGGAAACTTTGATAGAAGAGGAAGTGATTGAAGACGCTATTGCTGATGCAAGTTTGGAAGTGATGAATGGAAAATATAGTCAATTCCAACTTGCAGATATTATAGATAGAACTAAGTTAATCGAAAATGCTTTGCAGTTTTTAGCCCTTACTTATTCCTATTCAGCTAAGGAATTACCTGCAATTGTGACAAAAACTTTAACTAAGCTACCGGGTGGCGAAGATTGGAAAGCAGGGAGATGGTAAGCAGTGACACAGGAATTAGCCATAAATGTATTTTCTAATAGAACCACAGAGAAACAGAGGATACAGAGAAGAGAGAAAGAGAGTCTTAATGAATGATTGGGGACGGCTAAAGTTATGGTTTTTGAGTGATGGATTGTACTAAATTGTGCAAATTAGCAGCAGTTTTTTCTGGTTTTCCATCTATGGGAAATACTAAGACACTTTTGATATCTTTGTTATTAATTATGTCTCCTAAACGATGAAATTGGTTGTCACTAATGCCAATTCCATCTACCTGTCTCACATATTTTAATTCTGCTTGGAAATTGTCATCATTATAAACTTGAATAAACACTCTATCGGCGTTCCAGTTTGGCCAATCAGCAGCAAAGTATCTTTTAGCCCAATAAGGATTATGATGGGAAATATCAAAACTAACGTTTGGGTTAGCTTGTTTAATTGCACTTACCATTTCTTGGACAAACTTTGTTAAATTAGCGGTACGGTCTACTTGTCCTGGTAGTTCAGCATGATATCCTAAATAATCATCCCACTGCACTGCATCAATTTGGGGATATTTGGTAACAAATTCGACGGAGATATTTTTAAAGAAATTAGCAACTTCTGGTATCTCTACATCTAAAACATAATGCTCAATATTAGCGTAAGTTCTATCGATTCCAGGAACTACCCATCGGCGCGCGATCGCTAAATCAAAAATTGGACTATTTTTATCGATTTTAATCCCTTTTTCAAAGTAAGCATGAACTTCCATTCCCTGCTGATGTGCTTCGTCAATCAGCCAATCTAACCATTGCGCTTGAAACTTATTGGGACAACTGTTAAAACCCAATTTCTTTTGCATGACATCGCTGTTGTACATTGTACAACCATTACCCCAAACGCCATGAATTATCGTATTAAAGCCTTGAGAACGATATAAACGCACTCGTTGGCGAATGGTTTTTTCGTTGGCGTTATTAGTAATATGGTAACGACTGAAATAAATACCTCTAATGGCTTTTTTCTCCCAAGGTGTTTGAGGTAATGCTGTTTTTTGCTCAGGCGTTGGTGGTGGGGATGCTGGTTTTGGTTTTGTATCTGATTTTACCGTATCTCCTGGGGTAGGTATGGGGGTGGGAGTCGGAGTCACAGTAGGGGTGGGAGTTGGAGTCACAGTAGGGGTGGGAGTTGGATTCAAAATCGGGATGGCGATTTGTTGATGCTCAGATAACAGGTTTGTCACCAGATTGGCGATCATGTCTCGATTACCTTTCTGGCTAAATAGCCACCAACTCCCTCCTAGAAGCAATAAAATTACTGAGATAGGAATATTCGCGCATCCACACCCCTTTGGCTCTTTTTTCGGTCGTGACATAGTATGTGCTGAACTCCCTGGCGATTTGCATCTATCCCAGATTTAACATCAAGACGGATGACTAGGATTCCGGGAAAACTCCTAATTGTGCGATCGCTGAGAGTAGATAAACGAGAAATATCGCCATAATCATACCTTTAAGTAATAATTTAATCGATATTTGTAGAAAATTTACTGGAAACAACTAACCTCCGAAATAGAATTTTACAATAAATTTACGGAGATACTTTGACAATAGGTGAAGAGATAATTGTCCCTAGGATAGTTGATGACAGTTTGGAACTGATAAATGGAAAGTACAGTCAATTAAAACTAGCTGACATCATTGCTTTGGAGTTTTTCGCCCTGACTTATTCCTATTCAGTTAAAGAATTGTTCATAGTTTTGGCAAAAAACTTAACTCATTTATCGGTAGTTATCGGTAGTTAACAGTGCAAAATAGGAAAATAGTAAACAATGACCCAGGAACTCACCGGACTCAGAAATAGTATCTTACAAGGACGTTACACAGATGCTTTGGCTATTGTTGATGAATTAGAGGGGATGAGTAACCAAGCAATTTTGCGTAACATCCAATCTTACGTCAATATTTTACTGATTCATTTAATTAAAAATCAAGTAGAGCAGCAATTAACAGACTCTTGGGTGGGTTCTATTCGCAATTCTATCCGAGAAATTAAGAAGCTGAATATTAAAGAAAATAAGAACTCTTACTATATCAATCAACATGAATGGGAAAAAATGATAGAAGAAGAAATAATTGAAGATGCCATAGCTGATGCTAGTTTAGAAGTGCTAAATGGTCAGTATAGCCGCTCTAAATTATCAGCAATCCTGAATAAAAGCCAGATTATAACTACAGCAACTAAATTACTGTCTTTAACTTATACTTATTCTGCTAAGGAATTACCAATAGTTATGGATGATTATTTGCGTCAGTTAGCTGGGGGCGAAATTTGGATTTATAGATTAAATAATTGAGATTGCTGATTATTTATTAATACCAATTTTATAACTGGAAAAGCATAGGTAATAGGGCGGGAAAATCCCGCCACTACTAAGTAGCTCAAACTTAAAAAACGTAATACCCAGATCCCCGACTTCTCTAAGAAGTCGGGTATCTATATCGTCAGACCTACTGATTAACTCACTAAATCCTAAATAGTGCCAAATGTAAACTAACCAAAATGTTGAATGATTGCGTCGGCAAATTCCGAACATTTTAATGGTTCTACAGGTGGTTCTAGCAATCGGGCTAAATCGTAAGTTACTTGACTGTTAGCGATCGCATCCCCTAAACCTTTTTTAACCAAATCGGCGGCTTCTTGCCAACCCATAAATTCCAGCATCATGACACCCGAAAGAATTACAGAACCAGGATTAATTCGATCCAAGCCGGCGTGTTTGGGTGCAGTACCGTGGGTGGCTTCAAAAATGGCACAGGCATCACCTATATTTGCCCCTGGCCCCATTCCTAAACCGCCGACAATGGCCGCAGCCGCATCAGACAAGTAATCGCCGTTTAAGTTCATTGTGGCGAGAATTGAATACTCATCGGGTCTGGTTTGGATTTGTTGGAAAATACTATCAGCAATCCGGTCATTGACCATGATTTTGTCTTTCCATTGACCGTTACCGTGGGTTTCCCAAATTGTGTTGAGAACAGTTTCAACTTCCTGGACAATTTGCGCTTGTTTCTCTGGTGTCAAAGAATCATAACCTGGATCGACCTCACGGGCGTTAGCTTCGGCGGAAATATCAGGATTTTTGTCTTTATTGCTTAAAATCCAAGATTCCCGTTCTGTGACGCATTCACTGCGAAATTCGCTGGTAACTAATTCATAACCCCAATCACGGAAAGCGCCTTCAGTATACTTCATAATATTGCCCTTATGCACCAGTGTGACCTGTTGCTTGTCTTTAGGCAATAACAAAGCGTGTTTCATCGCTCTACGTACTAAGCGCTGAGAACCAGTTTTGCTGATGGGTTTAATCCCAATACCAGCATCAAGGGGAATTTGCTTTTTGCCATGTTCTGGGGTGGCGGGAATGAGTTCTTCATTGAGAATTTTAATTAAGCGATCGCCTATTTCGCTTCCTTGCTTCCACTCAATTCCCAAATAAATATCTTCCGTATTTTCCCGATAAACAATTACATCCAGTTTTTCTGGATTCTTGTGGGGTGAGGGTGTACCAGCATAATAACGACAAGGACGCACACAGGCATACAAATCAAAAATCTGCCGTAGCGCCACATTTAGAGAACGAATCCCACCACCTACAGGGGTAGTTAAAGGCCCCTTAATCGCTATACCATATTCTTTGATAGCGGTTAAAGTATCTTGAGGTAAATACTGGTAAGTTCCGTATAAATCACAGGCTTCATCACCAGCATAAACCTTAAACCAACTGATTTGACGTTTTCCTTGGTAGGCCTTAGCTACCGCCGCATCTAGCACCTTTTGGGTAGCAGGCCAGATATCTATCCCTGTGCCATCGCCCCGAATAAAAGGGATAATTGGATTATCAGGCACAATCGGCTCACCATTTTTAAAGGTGATTTTTGTTCCAGTTGTGGGGGGGTTAATCTTGTTGTACATACTTCAAACACTCCTGAATGATAAGCCACCCGCCAAACAATCTTGCTTTAACAGGCTGGCTAATTTTACTGTGTCTTTTGTTCACCAAGTCACTAGGCGCAGATTTTCCCCTTATTCCCCTTATACAGTCTTTAGGGTTAAGCGATGGGATTTAGTCAAGCCATTGCAATGTTGTACGATTGCCTTCGGCACTGCACAGAGCGCAATCAAAAATAGTAAACTACTTTTCGCTAGTAGTGCTTCACTTTGAAGAACACCCAATAGTCAACCGCTTTTTCACGCTCACAGATTAATGGCATGACAGACCCAATGATTTTATCAGGCACAGCTGACATCGATTCCCTCAGACAATCGTTAATTGCTGGGTCTCCTCAAGTCCAACAACAAATCATCCCCCAGTTAGCTAACTTGGGTAATCCGGGATTATATGTGTTGATGGAATTTTTGCACAAACGACGTGAACACCCAGCCACTTGGATTGATGGTAAAGCTTACCAAGTCCTCTATAACTCTGATGCACCTCAAGTTAAAGAATTTCTGCTTGAC
>PWQB01000330.1 GCA_003556955.1 Nostocaceae cyanobacterium CSSed10_463m | reverse complement strand
TAGTGGATCGACACGCCTAAAATGTTGCAATAGATTTTTGAGAAAATTGAGATAAATCAATGTTTTCTGCTTTTTCCCTAATGCACTATTTTAGCTGTGTCGATCCAGTAGGGTGTGTTAGCGGTAGCGTAACGCACCACTATTACAGCTTTTTTTAGAATATATATTTCATAGTCTTGATTATTTCTAGTCATTAAAACCTCTGTAAAATTGCTGTAAAAACATCTTGATATATCTCCGATAATGATTTTATTACGAACTACGAATTACGAATTACGAATTACGAATTACAAACCCGATTTAGCCAAAGCCACAGCACCCCAAAGCGGCGCATCATCACCCAAAGCCGCCGGCACAACTTTAAAATCAACTTCCGGTAAAGCAGTTTCTCGTGACACCTTTCGCACCACATCCCACCAACTATCCCCAGCCTTAGTTACACTCCCACCCAAAATAAACAACTGTGGGTTAATCAAATTCGCCACATTACCAATACCCACACCCAAAGCCCAAGCACCCTTAAATAAAACATCCTGCGCTAACTCATCACCTTGCGCCGCAGCATCACTCACCACCTTTCCCGTAATCAAATCCAAATCATTACCCACCAACCCCCTCAAAATCTCACCTCTGCGTCCTCTGCGCCTCTGCGGTATGCGCTGCGCGCACGCTCCGCGAACGTTTTCCAAAAATTCCCTAACATTCCTCGCCATATAAGGCCCCGAAGCCAACCTTTCCAGACATCCCCGCTTCCCACACAAACACACAGGCCCCGCAGGGTCTACAACTATGTGACCAATTTCACCAGCCATTCCACCCACACCCCGCCAAGGCTGACCATTGAGTATCCAACCACCACCCACACCAGTGCTAATAGTGATATAAAACAAACTATCATGTCCCTCACCAGCACCAAAGCGGTATTCACCTAAAGCAGCCACATTAGCATCATTGTCCACATTCACAGGAACGCTAAACTCTTCTTCCAGCAAGTTTTTAAGCGGAACATTTTCCCAACCAGCGACGTGATGAGACAGTCGCACAGTTCCAGTGGAAGCATCTACTGGCCCCCCAAAACTGACACCAATTGCATCAGGTTTTTCTGTTTGCAGTAAAGAATTAATCAGGTCGCGCATGATGTCCAAGTCAGTGCTAGCATTTGCATGAGCTGGCGAAAGACGACGTTCATAACGTAACCATTCCCTATCACCAGAATTTACAACTGCTGCGGCCAGCTTAGTTCCGCCAAAATCCAGGGCTAAAATTAACGTCATAGGTGTTTGAGATTAGGTATAATTTCATCCTATCCCTAGTAAGCAAACTGGTAAAAATCAAAATTTTTATCCAGAAACTACCCAAAAGCTGATAGCGTCTAACAATAGAAAATATCTTTGTGGAAGTTAAAGCTTGAAAACCCGTTCTAATTACTGGCAATTATCACCCTATCTCCGACCCCATTGGCAAAATATTACCAAGGGATTTATTGGCATTATCGGTTATGTACTGGCGACGTTAACCTTAATTAATCTTGCAGGTAGATTGGCAACTCCCTTTGGTGAAGGTAATGTAGTAGCGATCGCCCAATTAGCTGGAATCCTAGTTTTAGTATTTCTCGTGCGGGGCTTTTTTCAGTCCGTGCAAGATATGTACATGGCGAAAGTGGCTTTAAGGGTAGCTTTTGACCTCCGCAAGCGGGTTTACTCCCATTTGCAAAAACTGGATCTCACTTATTTTGAAACTGCAAAAGCCGGTGATTTATCTTACCGTCTCACCGAAGATATTGACCGGGTGGGGGAAGTGGTCAATAAGGTATTTCACGATTTTATCCCCTGCGCTTTGCAATTGCTGGCTATCCCCATCTACATGATTTACCTGAATTGGCAATTGACACTAGCGACAGTAATTGTTGCGCCACTGATGGGTATTTTAATTGGCTGGTTTGGGGAACGGTTACGAAAGTATTCCCTCAAAAGTCAAAATCGTGTTTCTGGGTTATCGGCAATTCTCACAGAAGTATTTAGCGGGATTCGTTTAGTACAAGCTTTTGCTGCTGAAAACTATGAAATTTCACGATTTAGCAATGAAGCAGAACGCAGTTTCCAAGCCAAATACTCTGCCGACCGACTCAAAGCTATTCAAATACCGATAGTGGGCTTTCTAGAAGCCTTAAGTGCGGTATCTTTAGTCATAGTGGGAACCTGGCAAATTGCCCAAAATAACTTAACCGTGGGAGAGTTCTTTAGTTACTTAACGGCGGCGGCGTTGTTAATTGATCCTATTGGTCATACTACTAATAACTACAACGAGTTTAAACAGGGTGAGGCTTCCGTTGACCGGATTTTTGAATTGATGGCTATTCAACCCACAGTATTAGAAAAGCCCAATGCGATCGCCTTACCCCCAGTCAAAGGTAAAGTGGAATATCGTCATGTGTCCTTTGCCTACAAACCCGGCGAACCTGTATTAAAAGATATCAGTTTATTGGCATTACCAGGAGAAGCGATCGCCTTAGTTGGTGCTTCCGGTGCTGGTAAAACTACCTTTGTAAATTTGCTTCCCCGCTTTTATGATCCAGAAGCCGGGGAAATCTTGATTGACGGTGTAGATATTCGGGATGTCAAGCTTCAGAGTTTGCGGCGACAAATTGGCATTGTTCCCCAAGAAACCGTGATGTTTTCCGGGACAATTGCTCAAAATATTGCCTTTGGACAAAATTCCTTTGACATGGAAGCAGTCGCAGAAGCCGCTAAAATTGCCAACGCCCACCAATTTATTACTCAATTACCGGAAGGTTACTATACTTGGGTGGGAGAGAGAGGAGTCAATTTATCTGGGGGACAACGCCAAAGAATTGCGATCGCTCGTGCGGTATTTCTCAACCCGCAAATCTTGATATTAGACGAAGCCACATCCGCCCTAGATTCCGAATCAGAAGCCTTAGTCCAAGAAGCCTTAGAAAGACTGATGCAGAATCGCACAGTATTCATTATTGCTCACCGTTTAAGCACAGTCCGACGATGCGATCGCATATTAGTATTGGAACGGGGACAAATTGTAGAATCAGGAACCCACGAAGAACTGCTAAAACTTGAGCAACGCTACGCAAGATTTTATGCACAACAATTTAGCTAGAACTAAGAGGGTGTTTGAAAAGTGGTTGGCTGTGATTTTAGGCACTCGCAGATCCCCTTGAGCCTCCCCTTAAAAAGGGGGGAATTAGAATCAAAGTCCCCCTTCTTAAGGGGGATTTAGGGGGATCTAGAATGTTTTGCTACCAACAATAGGACTTTTCAAACATCCTCTAAGGTACAAATATTCTAATTTAGCTCGTAGTAATTGCTCATAGCCCTTAATTCAGGACTAAAGTCCCGACTACAAACCTTTAATGATTGACGAAGACTTACTGAGGAACTGGAAAATGAGGATTAAACAGGACTCATTGAAAATAGTCAAATAGTCAAGAATAATCCAAATTTATCCCTGAATATGGTAACATCCGAAGGGGTTTTATTTTAACTAATGCGGGTTAAGGATGGAAGCAAATTTTCTGACGGCTGTTTTTCTGCCCTTGGCTCTATTTATTATCATGCTAGGCATGGGGTTATCCTTGATCCTCGACGACTATAAGGGAGTTTTAATATATCCCAAAGCTGTGGTGATTGGCTTGGTGTCGCAGTTAGTCATGTTACCAATTGTGGGCTTTGGCATTGCGTCGATGTTTCCCCTCAACCCAGAATTAGCAGTAGGGGTGATGATTTTGGTCGCTTGTCCTGGTGGCGCAACTTCTAATATGATTACGTTTTTAGCTGAGGGAGATGTTGCTCTTTCTGTGACTCTCACAGCTATCAGTAGTTTAATTACAGTTTTTACCATTCCTCTGGTTATCAATTTTGCCATGCAGACGTTTTTGGGAGCAGGGACAACACTACAGTTACCTGTTTTAAATACAGTTGTGCAGATTGCGGTGATGACGCTTCTACCTTTAACAATTGGGATGGTAGTTAATCGATATGCTCCCGGAATAGCAACAAAGGCAAATAAACCTGTAAAGTGGCTATCTCTATTTTTCCTGTCCGTGGTGATTACTGGGATAATATTTCAAGAACGAGATAATTTTCTTCCTTCTGTGATGGCTGTGGGTTGGGTAACTCTAGTTTTAAATGTGGCGACAATGGCTTTAGGTTTTGCGATCGCTACTTTAGCAAAATTAGGAGAAAAACGCGCGAGGGCAATTACAGTAGAAGTAGGTATTCAAAATGGGACTTTAGCGATCGCGATCGCATCTTCCCCTACATTGCTGAATAATTCTACAATGGCTGTTCCAGCAGCTATTTATAGTCTGCTCATGTTTGTGACTGGAATTGGATTTGCATCTTGGGCTAATCGTCGCCAAATCTAAAAGTTGGAGAGACGCGATAAATCGCCGTCTCTACAGAAAATATATCCGTTAATTATTTTTTGACTCACATTAAATCTGTAATATGTCTTGGATGGAATTAAGTCTGGATACAACCCATGAGGCTGTTGATTGGGTTTGTACCTTACTAGCCGAAACTATTGATATTAATGATATTTATATTACCGAATATACAGAATCCAATTCGGCTAATTCTGATTGGACATTTACCATGCGGTTATATTTACCCTACGATATCAGTGCGCGGACACAGATAGAAAAAATTGAAAGTCTGCTTTCGCCCTTGCATCGAACTGGAATGACAACAGCAATTCAGACGAATATTGTTGAAAATAAAATTACAGATGCACCGAAACCACTTGTGCATCCCATTGGGGAAAGATTTATTATAGTCAATTGTGATACACCTGCTCAATCTGAAATAGCAGATAAAATCACTTTAAAACTGCAAAAAACCCTCGCCTTTGGTAGTGGGTTACATCCAGCCACCATTGTCAGCCTCCGACTTCTGGAACGCTACACAGTCCCGAATATGCAGGTTTTGGATTTTGGTTCAGGTTCGGGGATTTTGAGTGTAGCAATGGCGAAGCTGGGGGCAAATGTCTTAGCTTTAGATAATGATAGTGTGGCGGTAGCAGCGACTCAGGAAACTGTATCTCTGAACAATGTAGAGCCGCAAGTACAAGTGATGCAAGGTAGCCTGGGATGTGGCAGTGATTTGGGGCATTGGATGGGTGGAAACACTGTTAATGATGTGCCAAAACTTGAATTAAAAAATACATTTGATTTAATTGTTGCCAATATATTTGCACGGGTACATATTGCCCTCGCCGATGATTTTCGGGAAGCTTTACGTCAAAATCAAGCACAACCAGGACTATTAATTACAGCTGGATTTACCACAGATCATGAGGAAAGTGTAACCACAGCCTTGACAGCAGCAGGATTTGAGGTAACTGATTGTGAACGATTAAACGAATGGGTTGCCCTTGCCCATCGGTGTAATTCGTAATTCGTAATTCGTAATTCGTAATTCGTAATTCGTACTTTAGCGACTAATACCAATTATTTGTGAGTCTGCATATTATTTTGACCCCCCTACACTACAAAAATCCGGTTCCCTCCTCGCTTGCCTACGGTGTACACACAAGTCTGAAAATTATACCTAACGCTTGGTTTTGTTGTCTAGTTCTGCTCTAGGATTGCGCTGAAAAACTTGTCATTGCGAGGAGGAACGACGAAGCAATCGCATAGTCCCGTGGTTTTGCGATTACTTCGTTCCGCTATCGCTGCACTCGTAATGACAATTTGAAGTGTCTGTAAACCTTGAAACCCTTGCAGACACTACTTGTGTGTACACGGTAGCCTCGCTTGCGGGGAGGGTTAGGGAGGGGTTCTTTTTATGCATCTTTATATGAAATTGGTATAAGGTAATTAAAACAGTGTCGATTACTTAAAGTTTTTGAAGCAACTAAGTTGATACTCAGCACTCAGCACTTTTCTACGGAGACGTTTGGGCGGAACGTCTCTAGTTATGGGATTTCCAGAAAATAAATTGCCCCATTTCATCAGACCATATTTGTTCTTTATCCCCCCTGCTCCCCTTC
>PWQB01000454.1 GCA_003556955.1 Nostocaceae cyanobacterium CSSed10_463m | reverse complement strand
TATGGTTTGACATCATCCCAGATACGTTTAAATCTTCTACTACTATTTTTGCGTGGTTCTTGCATAAGTAGGTAGTAATCTTATGTAATGTATCTTTTCTTAAATTAGTTACTTTTGCATGGTGTTTAGCTAATTTGATTTTTGATTTATGTCGATTATTAGAGCCTTTTTCTTTTCTACAGTGTCTTTTGGATAATCTTTTGAGTTGAGCCAAATTTTGTTTGTAATGCTTAGGGTTGGCAAAAACTACCCCTGTACTTAAGGTAGCCAATTCTTTCACCCCTAAGTCAACACCAACATTTGATAGATAAAAGCATTGACCGACCTTCAACACTGGATTTCTAGCTCGTCTAATTCTCCCAGAACTTGATCTGGGTTGTCAATTGTCGGGGGTTTCCTACATCCCACCTTTGCCAGGTTCTAACACAGACACCAATTTTTTGAGCAAATTCGCGCTGAAACATTAAAACACCTGTGGGAGTTTGACTACCAGTGTATATAATTGACTAGGGTTTTATCCACTTAGGACATACTCTCTACAACACGCTATATTAGCGACCAACCAAAAATTGATAAATAGCTTGATAAGTCTCCTCTGGGGCTTCTTCTGGGAGAAAATGACCGCAAGGTAGAGATTTACCTTGAACATTAATTGCTTGTTCCCGCCAAGTTTCTAAAACGTTATATTTACGTCCAATAATTCCTTTTTTGCCCCATAAAACCAGCACTGGACATTGAATTTTTTGTTCTTTATCGAGTCGATCATGCTCTAAATCAATCGTTGCGGCGGCACGATAATCTTCACAGGTAGCATGGATAGTAGCCGGGTCACGAAAGCAGCGATTGTACTCAGCTAAAGCTTCAGGCCAAAAAGCTGAAAAATCTTGACTCCATTTTTCTAAACAATTCCGTAAATAATCATCAGGATTAGCTTTAATCAGTGTTTCTGATAAATCATCAGGTTGAATTAAGAAAAACCAGTGATAATAAGCTGTGGCCAACTCTTTATCAGTTGTTTCATACATCTTATAGGTGGGTGCAATATCTAGCAAAACCAGCTTGTTTACACAGTTAGGATGATCTAAAACCATGCGATGAGCAACTCGCGCGCCTCGGTCATGAGCCACAACATAAAATTGTTCATATCCTAACTTAGACATGACCTCTATTTGATCCTGCGCCATCACCCGTTTGGAATAATTGATGTGATTAGGAATACTTGCGGGCTTAGAACTATCACCATATCCTCTTAAATCTGTGGCCACAACAGTAAAATTTTCAGCTAACCAAGGTGCTATCTTATGCCACATCACATGGGTTTGAGGATAACCATGCAGCAAAAGTAATCCTGGCCCGTCACCAGCCTTGACTAAATTTATTTGCGCTTCAGAAGTATCAACTATAGTTTGTTCAAAGCTAGTGAACATGATTATCAATTCCCACAATCCCATCAACCCCAATCATCCCTCTTTTTCTGGGATTTTGCCAAGTTTCATCCCAAATTACACCCAAATTCATTAACAAGTACTAATCCGTTAACTTCCCATAAAAATATCATCTATAACAATCACCCTAATGTATAGAATTTAAACCAATCAAGTAAACTCTCGTAAAATCAGGCTAGAGTGTGGGCTAAAATATAAAATATCAGCGCCGTCCATATTTTAAAAATTAATTTTATAGTAAATATTCAATAGATAATACCAATTGTATATGCTATTAAGTAGATGCCAAACAAATTATTTTTACATTAATCAATTATAGATTTATCATCCATTCCGTTTTCATCCTGGAATTTGACATAATGCAAAATCAAGAAAATTCCCAGCAGATCAATATTTCCCAGCTATCATTTCCAGAAGAGGGGATGATTTTTCAGTTAGCTGATACAACGATACAAGCCTGTAATCCTGCTGCTGAGAAGATTTTAGGCTATCAGACGCATCAACTACTGGGAAAAAATTTTTTTGACCCTCCCTGGCAAATGATTCATGAAGACGGGTCAGTTGTGACACCAGCAACACATCCGGGTATAGTGGCTCTACAAACTAGACAGCCATGTAAAAATATTGTTATAGGCTTTTATAAACCCACTGGTCAATTAGTGTGGTTGTTACTCAATTTTCAGCCTTTATTTCAAGCTAATCAAGCTGCTTCCTATGCTGTTGTGACTACATTTACCGATATTAGTGAAATTAAATTTCAACAATTTAATAGTGGTCCTTCTAGTGAAATAAATAAAAACTTATGCATAACTGACAATCAGAGTCAAGTTGATCAACCTTTATCACACAAAGATGTTTTAAATCTTTCCCTGAAACCAGAAATTAAACAACCTGTTTTAGAATGCACAGCCCAATTACTACCAGCTAATGCCATCTTAGTAGAAAGAGAAATACTGTACCGCACCCTGATGCAGCATATACCCAATGGGGCTGTTTACTTGTTTGACCACAATTTACGCTATTTGGTGTGTGAAGGTACTGAGTTAGCAGTTGTGGGACTAGAAAGTAATTCCATGATGGGCAAAACTGTTGGGGAAGTGTTTCCTAGAGAAACCTGCCAAATCCTAGAACCTTTGTATCGTGATGCTTTATCAGGGAAAACTACAGTTCAAGAAGTTACTTATCAACATCAAATCTACGAAACTCATACTGTTCCTGTTCGCAACCAACAAGGAAAAATTTTTGCGGGTATGATGTTACAGCAGAATGTGACTATTTGTAAGCAAAATGAAGCCCTCTTGTCCTTGCAAAATGAGATTTTAGAATTGATTGCCACAGGTGTACCTCTCCAGGAGGTATTGGTATGTTTAGCCCAGTCTATTGAGGCTAGGTTAAATCAAGTTTTTTGCTCCATTATGTTACTAGATGAATCGCAAAAGAAATTACATCTTGCTATCGGTTCTAGTTTACCAGAGAAATATATTCAAGCAATAGCAGATGGTGTGCCTGTGGGTCCAGAAATGGGCAGTTGTGGTACAGCTGCTTATACAAAAAAAACGGTAATTGTTTCAGATATTGCTAAGGATGTAAAATGGGCAAAATACCGCGATTACGCACTGCTTAACAATCTCCAAGCTTGTTGGTCTGCGCCGATTTTAGATAGCCAAGGCAATGTTTTAGGAACCTTTGCCCTCTACTATTCCACACCACGCACGCCGCAAAAATTAGAGCAACAACTGATTGAAAGTGCATCTCACCTCGCAGGTGTGGCTATTGAGAAACATCGCTCAGAACAGGCGTTGCAACAAAGTGAATATTTATTGCGGTTGATGACAGAAACTATTCCGCAACAGGTATGGACAGCATTACCTAATGGTGAATTGGATTACTATAACAACAGGTGGCGCGATTTTACAGGTAAGACACTCAAACAACTGCAAGCTGAGGGGTGGTCTGATATTGTGCATCCAGAAGATTTAGCAAAAGTGGAAAAATTGTGGAATCATGCTGTGCAAACTGGCAATGAATATCAGGCAGAGGCTCGCTTGCTTTCTCGCACTGGGGAATATCGTTGGATTTTAGGACAGGCGCTGCCTTTGCGTGACCAAGAAGGAAATATAATTAAATGGTACGGTACTAATACTGATATTACAGATCATATCCGAGCTAGGGAAGCTTTTAAAGCCAGCGAGTTAAATTTTCGCACTTTAGCCGACACTATGCCCCAGATTGTCTGGACTAGTCGGCCTGATGGTTGGTTAGACTATTATAATCAACGCTGGTTCGATTATACAGGTATGACTTGGGAGCAAACTCAAGGTTGGGGCTGGGAAGCTGTACTGCACCCCGACGATGTGAAAATAACCATAGATGCTTGGAATGAATCGGTTAATACAGGTAAAAATTTTGACATAGAATGCCGCTTCCGTCGTGCTAGTGATGGGCAGTATCGCTGGCACTTAGGCCGAGCTTTTCCTTTACGTAATCACAAAGGAGAGATTATCAAGTGGTTTGGGTCTTCTACCGATATTAATGATTATAAACAATCAGAAGCAGCGCTGTGGAGTGCCTTGCAACAGCAACAAGCTGCGCGTGCAGAAGCCGAAAAAGCCAATCGCATTAAAGATGAGTTTCTCGCAGTCCTTTCCCATGAACTGCGAACACCACTTAATCCGATTCTGGGCTGGATTCATCTGTTGAAATCTGGCAGACTGGATCAAGCTAAGACGGTTCAAGCTATAGAAACTATTGAACGTAATGCCAAGTTACAAGTTGACCTGATTGAAGATTTGCTAGATGTATCCCGCATTCTTCAGGGTAAACTCACTTTAAATGTTTCTAGTGTCAATCTAGTAAACACTATTTCCGCAGCATTAGAAACTGTTAGTTTAGCTGCTGCTGCAAAAGAAATTACTATTCACACTATTTTGCCGGAAAATATCGGGCAAGTTACAGGTGATTCGGCTCGCTTACAGCAAATTGTCTGGAATCTTTTATCTAATGCTGTCAAGTTTACTTCTGTCGGTGGGAAAGTAGAAGTACGGCTAGAGGAATCTGCTTCTATGGCTCAAATCCAAGTCAGTGATACAGGTAAAGGTATTAGCCCTGATTTTTTACCATACATATTTAACTATTTTCGTCAAGAAGACAGTTCAATTACTAGAACATTCGGGGGACTAGGCTTAGGATTAGCAATTGTCCGGCAGTTAGTGGAGTTACATGGCGGTACTGTGGAGGTTAAAAGTTTAGGTGAAGGACAGGGAGCAACTTTTACTGTCAGACTACCGTTTCGTAAAAGTGTAGGGACTGGTTGCCAGACTTCGCCTCAGTCTGAAATAGTATTAGACCATCCTGCGCCGGAAACTACTTTAAATTTAAATAGCATTAAAATTTTAGTTGTGGATGATGATGCTGATTCGCGCGATTTTATCGCCTTTGCGCTCAAAATGTATGGTGCAGAAGTCACCAAAGTCGGATCAGCATGGGAAGCACTACAAATGATAGTCAAGTCTCAGCCAGATGTTCTAGTTAGCGATATTGGGATGCCCCAGATGGATGGCTATGAATTGTTACGCAAACTTCGGGTTTTACCGCCAGAAACAGGGGGAAGAGTGCCGGCGATCGCTCTCACGGCATTTGCGGGTGAGTTTAACCAACAACAGGCGATCGCCGCAGGGTTTCAAATGCACATCCCTAAGCCAGTAGAACCAGATACTTTAGCAGTCGCAGTTGCTCAATTAGTTAATAATTCGTAATTCGTAATTCGTAATTCTTAGTTCTTAATTAGGAGACACAGAACAAAGTTTGCCTTTTCCAGTTAAACTAATTTTAGGGTAAGCATATAACTTCACTACCCACGTACATAATTAATGTGTTTGTTTCATTCGTGGGGAGGGGATTTAATACTTTTGCCTCTTGACTTTTGACTTTTGACTTTTGACTTCGGAGCGCAGCGACGTGACCCATATCCCACCAAGAAATAAATTTCTTGGCTCATAGCTTAAGGCTACTAAAAGGGACTGAAATCTTGGCCGTATTGGGGTGCGGTATCAGTCATCTTGAGATGACTTGAGCTATGAGCCTGATGTTTTTAACATCGGGCGGTGTTTGATGCTGGTGCAAGACATAACTTAACTCTTCCTCTCTGCGCCTGGTGCGTGACACAAATCCATATTTAAACCGTCACACCTTCCAATTGTTCATCAGTCAAATCATATAACTGACGCAACTTATCCAACTTATCTGCATCAGCTTGCCAAATACCGCGCCCATGTGCCTCAATCATTCGGCTCAAAATATTCCGAAAAGCTTCAGGATTCGCCTTGCGTAACTTATCCGCCATCTCTGCATCTAAAGCATAAGTATCAGCCGCTTGGTCATAAACCCAATCATCTTGAAAATCAGCAGTCCCACCCCAACCAATCAACGCCGTCATCCGTTGAGAAATTTCAAACGCACCACCAGAACCTTGATTCGCCATAGCTTGCGCCCATTTGGGATTAACTAACTTACTGCGGTACTCCATTCTGAGTAAATCATCTAAATTGCGGGGTGTGGTGTCCTTCGAGAAACTTTCCACAAAACTGGTTGTCACCT